>JAGAFT010000060.1 GCA_017627975.1 Oscillospiraceae bacterium | reverse complement strand
GATCTCGTCGACGGTTCCCTCCCGGTAGAGTTCCTTGAGCCTTTCGGCCAGTGTCAGCGCTTCCTCATGGGTCGGGGTATCGCCGATCTCATAGCTCTCCCGGACTTCCAGTCCGGCTGCGGCGATCAGATCCTTGCCCCAGCGCCCGCAGACGATGACATAGTTTTCTTTGTCACTGTCCTTGATGAGGTTTTCGCAGTAGCGCAGCAGGCTCTGGTTGTAGGTGCCGCAGAGGCCGCGGTTGCCGACGATCAGCACGTAACAGATTCTCCGGCATTCCGCGTGCGGCGTCAGATAGGGATTCTCAATTCCCGTCTGTCCGGCCGACGCCTCTGCCAGCAGCTTGCCGCTCTCCCCGGCATAGGCGCGCAGGCTGGCAAACGCGGACTGGGTCTTGCGCAGTTTGGCCGCCGCAACCATCTTCATGGACTTGGTGATCTGGCGGGTGTTCTCAACGCTCTTGATGCGCGTACGGATGGCTCTCAGGTTTGCCATGCTTCAGCCTCCTTACGCTTCAAAGCTCTCGGTGTACTCCGTTATGAGCTTCTTCAGTTTTTTGAGCTGATCCTCTCCCAGCTTCTTGCCGCTCATGATGTGCTTCTTCAGATCCGGATAGCGGCTGTTCACATAGGGCAGCAGGCCCTTTTCGTACCGGGCAATGTCTTTCAGCTCAACGCCGTCGGCATAGCCTTCGCTCACCGCATAGATGGAGATGACCTGATCCGAAGCCTCCATCGGGGCATACTGGCCCTGCTTGAGAAGCTCCGTCATGCGGTCGCCGCGGTGCAGGGTGGAACGGGTCGCCTTGTCCAGGTCGGAACCGAACTGCGCAAACGCAGCCAGCTCTCTGTACTGGGCCAGATCCATTCTCAGACGTCCGGCCACCTGCTTCATGGCGCCCAGCTGGGCTGAGCCGCCGACACGGGAGACCGAGAGACCGACGTTGACGGCCGGACGGACGCCGGAGTTAAAGAGATCCGTCTCCAGGAAGATCTGTCCATCGGTGATGGAGATAACGTTCGTCGGGATATAGGCAGAGATATCGCCCGCCTGCGTCTCGATGATGGGCAGGGCGGTCATGCTGCCGCCGCCGGCTTCCTCGCTGAGTCGTGCCGCACGCTCCAGCAGTCTGGAGTGCAGATAGAAGACGTCGCCGGGATAGGCCTCACGTCCGGGCGGACGGTGCAGCAGCAGGGAGATCTCACGGTAGGCAACCGCCTGCTTGGAGAGATCGTCATAGATGATGAGGACATCCTTGCCCTTGTGCATGAAATATTCGCCCATGGCCGCGCCCGCATAAGGCGCGATGTAGAGCATCGGAGCGGACTCGGACGCGCTGGCGCAGACCACGATGGTATAGTCCATTGCGTCGTGCTCGCGCAGCTTCTGCACACAGCCTGCCACTGTCGACTCCTTCTGGCCGATGGCGACATAGATGCAGATCATGTCCTTGCCCTTCTGGTTGATGATGGTGTCGATGGCGATCGCCGTCTTGCCGGTCTGCCGGTCGCCGATGATCAGCTCACGCTGGCCGCGTCCGATGGGAACCAGGGCGTCGATGGCCTTGATACCGGTCTGCATCGGAACCGACACCGGACGGCGCGAAATCACGCCGGGGGCCGGGCTCTCAATCGGCCGGGTCTCGGTGGTGTGGATTTCACCGCCGCCGTCGATGGGATTGCCGAGGGAGTCGACCACGCGGCCGATCATCTCCTCGCCCACCGGGACTTCGATGATGCGTCCGCTGCGGCGGACCTCATCGCCCTCCTGCAGGCCGGAATAGTCGCCCAGCAGCACGACGCCGATGTTGTCCTTCTCCAGGTCCATCACCATGCCGCGCAGATCCCGGTTGAATTCAATCAGCTCGCCCGCCATGGCATCCGACACGCCGGCGATGCGGCAGATGCCGTCGGAGACGCTGATGACGGTTCCCTTCTGGTAGACCGCCGTCTCATTGTCTGCCTTGGCCAGCTCTTCCTTCAGCGCGTCAATAAGCGCTTCGTCGTCGTGTTCCAGGACACTGACCGAATCCCTTACACGCTGCAGCATGCCCTTGAGGGTGCTGTCATAGACGGTGTCGCCGACTTTCAGGTAGGCGCCGCCGATCAGGCTCTCATCCGCACCGGTCGTAATCCGGATCTGGTCTTCCGTCGCCGTCTCCCCCGCCTCACGCAGGGCATTCAGGATCGCCGCCTTGACTCTGACGATGTCCTTCTCCGGCGTCTCTGTCACGCCGTGCATCTCCACCGGGATGAAGCCCTTCTCCTGAAAGGCCATCAAATCGCCGCGGGTGATCCGGAGCTTTTTCTCCGCCCGGTCGATCAGGCGTTCCGTCATCCTGGCCCGGGCATCGGCATACTTTTCATCCGCCAGCAGAACCGCCGCCTGCGTGATCACCTCTTCCATGGTGTCGCGGGTCAGGGCGGTACGCGCGGACTTTGTCTGATACTGCAGGGACTTTTCGTTGTCTGCGTTCAGCTCATCCAGAGTCTTGCGGCTCATGGCTTCCGCACGTTCTTTTTCTGCAGCCGCGGATTCGCGCGCCGCACTCAGGATGCCGGCGCATTCCTCCTCGCCCTTCTGATTGGCAGTTTCAATCCCGGCGAGCAGTTCTTTCGCCTTTTCCTCCGCGTCATCAGCCGCCTTGATCTGGTCGACGATTCCGGTACGGCGTCCGCCGAACATTTTCGGAATGATCTTCTTGCCGACAAAATACAGGGCGACTGCCAGGATGGCGAAGTTAATCAGGCCATATAATAAGGTATAGTGAAATGTTCCCATATTCCGGTCATCCCTCCTCTCTGCTGTAATTTCGCATTCTGCTTACTCCTCGTTGAGCAGCCGCTTTGCCAGCAGCTCTGCCAGCTCCGGTGTGGCCGTGCGCAGTGCCTCGGCGGTTTTCTCACGCTGCTCGCTCAGGGCAGCCTCGCCGTCTTTCAGCACCTGGCTGGAGGCGGCGCGGGCCTGGCTCATGGCCTCGGCATGGCGCTTCTCCAGCTCGTCACCGGACTGGGCCAGAATGCGTTTTGCTTCCTCACGGCTCTTCGCCTTTTCGCTCAGAAGCCGTGCGTCATTTTCCTCGACCTTGGCCTGCGCCTGCTTTTCCTCATTGAGCTTGGCATCCATGCGGGCCTGACGGTCCTCCATGAAGCGCAGCACCGGGGTGTACAGAAAATGCTTCAGCAAAAACAGCAACAGAAAGAAGTTGATGACGGTCCATATCAGTTCTGATGGATTGATACTCATGGACTGTTTCCTTTCTGTCGGTAAACTTACATATTATTCAGCAGCATGAACGCGATCAGCAGACCGTAGATGGTCAGCGATTCCATAATGCCCATGGAGAGGATCAGTGTGGAACGGATGGTTCCGGCGGATTCAGGCTGGCGTGCGATGGCTTCCATGGCCTTGGAAGCGGCGAGGCCCTGTCCGATGCCGGGGCCGATGGTGCTGACGGCGATCGCAATCGCTGCGGCAAGTGCAATGAGTCCAGAAGATGCCATAATAGTTTTCCTCCTAAATTCTGTAGATCGTATCGATTATTCTTCTTCGCCGATTCCCTCGACCGTGTAGATCGAGATCAGCATGGTGAATACCAGCGCCTGAATAAAGCAGAACAGCAGGCTCAGGATGTTCATCACCAGCGGCAGACCGATTGGGAACAGCCGGTACAGATATTCTGTGACCGATTCCTCACCATACAGGTTGCCGTAAAGTCGCAGTGCCAGCGACAGCGGACGGATAAACTGCTCGATGATCGCCAGGAAAAACAGCGGGATCGTCATCGAAGTGAGGACTCCGATCAGGTATTTCCCGAAGCCTCTCTCCTTCACCCCGACAAAATGAGTCGTGAAGAACGCAACAATCGCGAGTCCCGCCGTCACGGAAAGACTGGCCGTCGGCACATGGAATGCCTTCAGGTGTCCGGCGCCTGGAAGCAGGCCGGAGTAGTTGCTGACGATGATGAAGATGAAGAAGGTCGCGAACACCGGGAAATACTTTTTGCAAAGCCTGGTCCCCAACGTGCCGTTAAAGTAGTTCTGCAGGCTTCCTACCGCCATCTCCGCGATGTTCTGCAACTTTCCCGGCACTTCCTTCATATTGCGCGTGGCCAGCCAGCTGAGAACAGTAAGAACAAGAATGATGGCCCACATTGTCGTTACGGCTCCGGTAACTTCCAGTGGTCCGATTGAAAATAATGCATGGGTGGTTTCTTCCATTCACTCACCTCCTTTTAGGGTCACATTGTGCTTTATCATACACCATTTTTTGTCTTTTGAAAAGAGCTTTTCCATTCTCTGTTCAACATTTTTCCTGATTTGTTGCCCAATTGAAGCGGATGGAAACTTACGCAGTCTCTGTCTGCGCCTCATTCCTGTTCCCTGAATGTGAAACCGGCAGGCCGAGCGCCTGCCGGTTTCTCGTTCATTCGATCTGTTCCGCATCATCAGCGCCGGCGGTCCGTCCGGGCTTATGCGCCGGTCGTGTCGGTCTCCTCCTGTCTCTGCGGGCCGTAATAGCAGAAGCCGAGCATGGTCATGTCATCGAACTGTGGTGCTTCACCGACAAAGTCGTCTACGCTCTGCCTGACCGCCTTCAGCTGCTCCTCCGGAGCCGCTTCGGGATTCCGGTTCAGCGCTTCCAGCATTCGGTCCGTACCGAAAAGCTCATTATTGATGTTCGTCGCCTCGGGGACGCCGTCGGTATAAACAAACAGCCTGTCCCCGGGATGAAGCTCAAAACCGTGCTCCTTAAACGGGATATCCGACATCGCCGCCACCGCCATCGAGTGCCGATATACGACCAGTTCGTACCTGCCGTCCTTTCGGCAGAGAACCGGGTGTTCATGCCCGGCATTGGCGGCGATGCCCTTTCCGGTGGAGAGCTCGAGGATCGCCAGCCATACTGTGACAAACATGTCGCTCTCATTTCCGTCACAGAGCTGATTGTTGACATGATAGAGAATATCGGCAGGGCTGTCGCCCATCTGGGCGCGGTTTTTGATCAGGGTCTTGGTGATGACCATGAAGAGTGCCGCGGGCACACCCTTTCCCGAAACATCGGCCATCACCATGGCAAGATGGTCGTCGTCCACAAGGAAGAAGTCATAGAAGTCGCCGCCGACCTCCTTCGCCGGAGTCATGCTCGCAAAAATGTCAAAGTCATCATGGTCCGGGAAAGCGGGGAACACGCTGGGCAGCATATCAGCCTGGATTTGCCGGGCTACATTCAGCTCCGTGCTGATCCGTTCCTTTTCCGCCGTGACCGCGGTAAGGTGCTGCACATAGTCTGTGATCTGTTCTTCCATCCGGTCGATGGACCGGGCGAGAACGCCGATTTCATCCTGCCCGCGGATACTGTCGCCCAGCTTCTTCTCCGCCGTTTCATTCTCCCGCGCAAAGCGGCTCGCCTCTTCCGTGATCTTCGTGACCGGCTTGATGAGCTGTTCGCTCAGAAAAAGCTCAATCCCGATGATTTCCACGGCGGCAAACATCAGCAGTCTTCTGAGTATATGGGACACATAACTCATCTGAATCTGACGGATTTCGTCCATCTGCCGCTGTACACAGATGATCGCCTGGGTGCGCTGATCCGTGTCCTTCACCGGAACCATGGCGGTGATGTGGTGAGAAGAGCGTTTATAGCTTGCGTCGTTCAGCAGCAGGAGCTCATGATCCGAGTTTCCCTCATACAGATTCCGGTATTTCAGCTTATACTCGTCATTGGTCGTGGTTCTGACATAGCCGAGTTCATAGGGCGTATACTCGCTCTCCCAGCGGACGGTGGAAAAGAGAAAGGTAATCTTATCGTAATCCGGCAGATTCGGCCGAATCACATAGACAAAAGTCGCATCAAAAGCATTGCAGAGCTGATCCAGCCGCAGCCAGGTCTCGCGGTAAAGAGGGCTGTCCTCGCCGCCCTCTATCATTTCATCAAGCGAATCTCCGTCGATGACAAATGCAGCCGCGTTTGCAACCTGAAACGCGTCCTCGGTATACTGGTCATAGAGCGACTGGCTGGTGGCGCGGTATCCCATGATGCCTGAGACCGCCGAATAGACAATCAGCAGCGTCACAATGATCAGGATGCTGCGAAACGCAATGCTCTTACTGATTTTATTGTTCAATCTCATGTCTGTTCTCCTCAGGCACTCCCGCAGGCAGAGTTTTTCAGCCCGCGCTCCTCGCAACCCATGATACCGGTTTCTGACGTTTTATTATAAAGGTTTTCTCCTGTTTGGGCAAGAATAATCTGTTTTCATTTCACGAGGGCTTAACCGGCTGACTATCTCCGGCATCCGGGCGGCGTTCTTTTCTCTCCTCAGGCAGCAGTACGCCCCCGCTGCGCCAAGTTCCGCAGCGGGGGCTAAACTGAATTATTCTGATTCTCACACGCCGAAGAGCAGATCGCCGTAGGTCGGGAAGGGCCAGTACTCCGCGGCCGTGATGGTCTCGGCTTCATCGCACAGAGCACGCAGCTCCGTCATTCTGCAGAGCACATCGTCCCGGATGTGGAAGGCCTGCTTCGTGTTGTCCCCTTCCAGGGCAAGCACGCTCTTCTCCAGTGCATCGGTCGCCTCGTCGATGCTGTCAATGAGGCCGGAGAGGCGCTTCACCTGTCTGCTCTCATAGCCGCAGCCGAGCTCCGGCGCCGCGGCCTTCTTGGTGTTCAGCACCGAGGCCAGATCCCCGCAGTAGCGCACGACGGCCGGCAGGATCTCCTTGCGGGCCATTTCGACCATCGTAAGAGCTTCGATCCGCACCGTACGGACGTAGTTCTCCATGGAGATCTCATAGCGCGAGTGCAGTTCCGCCTCGGAATAGATCCTGTGGCTGGTCAGCATCTGGATATTCTCCGGATCCAGAACCATCTGCAGCGCATCCGGCGTGGTGCGGAGGTTCTTCAGGCCGCGGACTTCAGTCGCTTCCCGGATCCAGGCGTCGTCATAGCCGTTGCCGTTGAAGAGAATGCGTTTGTGCTTCTTGATGGTCTCGCGGATCAGGTCATGCAGGCAGGTATCGAAGTCGCCTTCACAGTTCTCCAGACGGTCGGCGAACTGCCGGAGTGATTCGGCCACGGCGCCGTTGATCATGACGTTGGCGCAGGAGATGGAGTCGTTGGAGCCCACCATACGGAACTCGAACTTGTTGCCCGTAAAGGCGAAGGGAGACGTACGGTTGCGGTCCGTGGTGTCGCGGTTGAAGCGCGGGAGCACGTCCGCGCCGAGGCGCAGGCGGTGCTTTTCGGTTCCGGCATAGGGGCTGTCATTCTCCAGCGCGTCGAGAACAGCCGTGAGCTCATCGCCGAGGAACATGGATACCACGGCCGGAGGCGCCTCGTTCGCGCCGAGGCGGTGGTCGTTTCCGGCGGAGGCGACGCTCATGCGAAGCAGGCCCTGATAGTCATCCACGGCCTGGATGACCGCCACCAGGAAAAGCAGGAACTGGGCGTTTTCATACGGCGTCTCGCCCGGGCTCAGGAGGTTCACGCCCTTGTCCGTGGCCATGGACCAGTTGTTGTGTTTGCCGCTGCCGTTGACGCCGGCGAAGGGTTTTTCATGCAGCAGGCAGACCAGGTTGTGCTTCCGGGCCACCTTCTTCATGATCTCCATGGTCAGCTGGTTGTGGTCGGAGGCGATGTTGCCCGTCGTGAAGATCGGCGCCAGCTCATGCTGACACGGGGCGACTTCGTTGTGCTCGGTCTTGGCATAGATGCCAAGCTTCCAGAGCTCCTCGTCCAGCTCCTCCATAAAGGCCTTGACCCGCGGCTTGATGGCGCCGAAATAGTGGTCGTCCAGTTCCTGGCCCTTGGGCGGTTTGGCACCGAAAAGGGTCCTGCCGGTATAGATCAGGTCCTTCCGCTTCAGGTACATGTCCCGGTCCACCAGGAAGTACTCCTGCTCCGGTCCGACATTGGTGACCACCCGCTTGACATCCGTATGGCCGAAGAGTTTCAGGATCCGCATGGCCTGCTTGTTCAGCGCTTCCATGCTTCGAAGCAGCGGGGTTTTTTTATCCAGCGCCTCGCCTCCGTAGGAGCAGAAAGCCGTCGGAATGCAGAGGGTCTTCTCCTTGATGAAGGCATAGGAAGTGGGATCCCAGGCCGTATATCCCCTCGCCTCAAAGGTAGCCCGCAGGCCGCCGGAGGGGAAGCTGGAAGCATCCGGTTCGCCGGTGATGAGGTTCTTTCCGGAGAACTCCATGATCACATGGCTGTCCGGTGCCGGTGTGATGAAGCTGTCGTGCTTCTCCGCGGTGATGCCGGTCAGCGGCTGGAACCAGTGTGTGAAGTGCGTCGCTCCGTTCTCCACGGCCCACTCGCACATCGCGTCTGCGACGGCGTTGGCCAGGGAGAGGTCAAGCTTCTTGCCCTTGTTCATGGTGTCGCGCAGGCTGCGGTAGACATCCGCAGAGAGTCTGGCGCGCATGACTTTGTCGTCAAACACCATGCATCCGAACAGTTCCGGTACCGTGCTCATGATCATTCCTCCAAATGTGTTATTCTAACCGGAAGACATCAGCCTGCAGAAGCATCTTTGCGCTTGCTCCGTCTCCCAATATGCGCGTATATTACCCTTTGGTGCCCGCTTTGTCAAGACGAATCCGGCGGTTTTTTCGTATAGAAGGCGCGTATGATACGTGCGGGGTATCGTCAGAATATCGTATTGGTATTTCATCCCCCGGCCGTAGGAGGAAGCGGCGGGGATCGCTCCCCGCCGCCGTGTCGTATATCGCTTATTCCGTTTTATCGCTTATTCAGGTTCAGTCGATCTTCGGCAGTTTTGCCCGGTAGACGGCCAGCTCCTCATCGGTGGGGATATAATCGTCCATCTTCCCGTCGTGGAACTTCTCATAGGCCACCATGTCGAAGTATCCGGTTCCGGTGAGGCCGAAGACAATGGTCTTCTCCTCGCCGGTCTCCCTGCAGCGCTTCGCCTCGTCGATGGCGACGCGGATGGCATGGGAACTCTCCGGAGCAGGCAGGATGCCTTCCACCCTTGCGAATTCTTCCGCCGCTTCGAAGACCGCCGTCTGAGGGACGGAGACCGCCTTCATCAGGCCGTCGGCGTAGAGCTGGGACAGCACCGGGCTCATCCCGTGATAGCGCAGGCCGCCTGCATGGTTCGGTGCGGGAATGAAGTCGCTGCCCAGGGTGTACATTTTTGCCAGTGGGCAGACCATCCCGGTATCGCAGAAGTCGTAGGCATACACGCCCCGCGTGAAGCTCGGGCAGGAGGCCGGCTCCACCGCGACGATCTCATAATCCGCTTCCCCGCGCAGCTTCTCGCCCACGAAGGGAGCGATCAGTCCGCCCAGGTTGGATCCGCCGCCGGCGCAGCCGATGATCATGTCCGGTCTGATGCCGTACTTGTCCAGCGCGGCCTTGGTCTCCAGGCCGATCACGGACTGGTGCAGAAGCACCTGGTTGAGCACGCTGCCGAGCACATAGCGGTAGCCGGGATTGGAAACCGCCACTTCGACCGCCTCGGAGATGGCGCAGCCGAGCGAGCCCGTCGTTCCCGGGTGTGCCGCCAGGATCTTCCGTCCGACCTCAGTGGTCTCGGACGGAGAAGGCACCACCGACGCGCCGTAGGTACGCATCACTTCACGGCGGAAAGGCTTCTGCTCATAGCTCACTTTGACCATGTACACCTTGCAGTCCAGCCCGAAGTAACTGCAGGCCATGGAAAGCGCTGTGCCCCACTGGCCGGCGCCGGTCTCCGTGGTGACGCCCTTCAGGCCCTGCTTTTTGGCATAATAGGCCTGCGCGATGGCGGAGTTGAGCTTATGGCTGCCGCTTGTGTTGTTTCCTTCAAACTTGTAGTAGATCTTCGCCGGTGTCTGCAGTTTTTCTTCCAGGCAATAGGCCCGCACCAGCGGTGATGGACGGTACATCTTATAAAACTCGCGAATCTCCTGCGGGATCTCGATAAAGGCGTTTTCGTTGTCCAGCTCCTGTTTGACCAGTTCCTCGCAGAACACGCCGCTCAGTTCCTCGGCTGTCATAGGCTGGTGCGTACCGGGATTGATCAGAGGTGCGGGCTTGTTCTTCATATCCGCCCGGACGTTGTACCAGCTCTGCGGCATCTCGCTTTCTTCGAGATAGATTTTGTAAGGGATCTTTTTTTCTGCCATGGGGAAGGCTCCTTTCTGATGTGGGTGACGGGCACCCTGTATTTCGGGGCAGAAAAAAGCCCTGCCCCAGAGCTTTGCTGGGACAGGACGAAACATCCTGCGGTGCCACCCGGCTTGGTACGCGACGCGCACCCACTTACGCATACTGTCATATGCTGACCTCTGTGACGGAAGGTCACCCCGTCTCCCATACTCCGGCAATGCCGTTTCTGCTTGCCCTCGGAAGTCCATTCAGCCATGCGCTTCACTGCCTTTCACCCGCCGGCAGCTCTCTGAAGAAGCACTCGCACCGCTTACTCACTCTTCTTCAACGGTTTACCGCATTATAGTGCGAAAGTATCTGTCTGTCAAGAGATTTTTTTGAAGACGCCGTTCGCTGCCTCAGTTTTCCAGCCAGGCACAGGCCGCCAGCGCCGCCACGGCTCCGTCGGCCACGGCGGTGGCAACCTGGCGGATCTTCTTGCTTCGGCAGTCTCCGGCGACAAAGACGCCCGCCGTACCGGTCATACAGTCCTCTCCCGCGCTGACATAACCGCTCGCATCCAGTTTTACCACGTTCCGGAAGGCGGTGTTGTCCGGCTCATGCCCGATGGCGACGAAGAGTCCGTTCAGTTCAATCCATCTCCGCTCGCCGTTCTGCTCGACCACAATGCCGTTCAGTTCATCCTCGCCCAACAGCTCCGTAACCGAGGCATTGAGGACGAACTCCACATTCTCCCTGCCCCGCAGAGCTTCGACGAGCTTCTCTTCTCCCCGGAAGCGGTCCCTCCGGTGGATCAGATAGACCCGGCTGCAGGTCTCGCTGAGCAGCAGCGCGTCCTGCAGCGCGCTGTTCCCGCCGCCGTTGACCGCGACAATCTGGTCCTTATAGAAAGCGCCGTCACACACGGCACAGTAGCCGACGCCGCTGCCCACGAGCTCGTCCTCCCTCGCGACGCCCAGTGTCCGCGGCTTCGCGCCGGTGGCCAGGATGACAGCCCTGCCCTCATATTCCGTCCCGAAGGCGCAGCGCACCAGCTTGTGGTCAATGCAGTCCCGGATCTCGACCGCCTCGTCGATCTCGACCTCCGCGCCCTGTTCCATCGCCTGTTCGGCCATCAGGTTTCCCAGGTCCATACCGCTAACGGACGGGATTGCCGGATAATTCTCCACCCGCGGGGACCAGGTGATCTGCCCGCCCAGTGCATCTTTCTCCAGAACCAGAACGGATTTTCCCGCACGGCGGGCATAGATCGCGGCGGTCAGTCCCGCCGGTCCCCCGCCGATGATGATGATATCGTACATGCCATCCTCCTGTGTGTTCTTCCCATTCACGAACAGCGTATGGCAGTCATTCCATACGCTGTTCACGGTTTCATTCAGTTGCTGAGGCTGCATCCTGAGTTCTGCTCAGGGATTCCGCAGCCGAAGTGCCTCAGGCGGTCTTGCTGACGTAGGTCTTGATGGCGCCGGCGCCGGCATATTTCGTGCCGTCCGGCAGCACCAGCGTGGGCGCCTGCCGCACCCCGTAGGACTTGGCCAGCTCCGGCTCTTCCGTGGCCAGAACCTTCCGATAAGAGAATCCCATCTTATCCATGAATCCCATGGCGATCTTGCAGTTGGGGCAGGTCGCGGAGATAAAGAGGATCGGGTCGCCCGCCTGCTCGGCCTTCGGTTCATTCTTCTGCGGCTCGTCCTCCGTCCTGCTCTCCACGGGGACGGGACCCACATGCTTCAGGAGGGAATTTGCGATCACGTACTCGCGGCGCTCTTTGAACTCCTGGGTCTTGCCGGCGTTCCAGTTCTGCACCGGGCGGTAGTAGCCGGTGATACGGCTGTAGACCTCGGCCTTCTCGCCGCAGATCGGGCAGGTGAAGTGCTCGCCGGTCAGGTAGCCGTGCGTCTTGCACACGGAATAGGTCGGAGAGAGCGTGTAGTACGGAAGGCGGTAGTTCTCGGCGATCTTGCGCACCAAGCTTGCCGCGGCCTGCCAGTCGGGCAGCTTCTCGCCCAGGAAGGCGTGGAAGACGGTCCCGGAGGTATAACGGGTCTGCAGCTCATCCTGCACATCCAGCGCGGCGAAGACATCCTCGGTATAGCCCACCGGCAGGTGGGAGCTGTTGGTGTAGTACGGGGTTCCGCCCGGTTCCGCGGCGGTGATGATGTCGGGATAGGTCTCGACGTCGTGCTTGGCCAGACGGTAGGCCGTGGACTCCGCCGGAGTGGCTTCAAGGTTATACAGGTCGCCGTACAGCTCCTGATAATCGCTGAGGCGCTCGCGCATATGATCGAGCACGTCGCGGGAGAACTTCTGACACTTCGGATCGGTCATGTCGGCGCGGATCCACTTGGCGTTCAGGCCCGCCTCGTTCATGCCGACGAGGCCGATGGTGGAAAAGTGGTTGTTGAAGGTGCCCAGATAATGCTTCGTGTAGGGATAGAGGCCTTCGTCAAGAAGCTTGGTGATGACGTCGCGCTTGATCTTGAGAGAGCGGGCCGCGATGTCCATCAGCTTGTCCAGGCGGGCATAGAAGTCTTTCTCATCGGCGGCGAGATAAGCAAGGCGCGGCATGTTCAGCGTCACGACGCCGATGGAGCCGGTGCTCTCACCGGAGCCGAAGAATCCGCCGGACTTCTTGCGCAGTTCACGCAGGTCCAGGCGCAGGCGGCAGCACATCGAGCGCACATCGGAAGGCTCCATGTCGGAGTTGATGTAGTTGGAGAAGTACGGGGTGCCGTACTTGGCCGTCATCTCGAAGAGCAGCTTGTTGTTCTCCGTGGGAGACCAGTCAAAGTCACGGGTGATGGAGTAGGTCGGGATCGGATACTGGAAGCCGCGGCCGTTGCGGTCGCCCTCGATCATCAGCTCGATAAAGGCCTTGTTTACCAGATCCATCTCCGGCTTGCAGTCGCCGTAGGTGAAGTCCATCTCCTTGCCGCCGACGATGGCGGGCAGGTCCTTCAGGTCCGCAGGGACAGTCCAGTCCAGCGTGATGTTCGTAAACGGCGCCTGAGAGCCCCAGCGGGACGGTGTATTAACGCCGAAGATGAAGCTCTGGATGCACTGCTTGACTTCGGAATACTTCAGCTTGTCCACCTTCACGAAAGGCGCGAGATAGGTGTCAAAGGAGGAGAAGGCCTGTGCGCCGGCCCACTCGTTCTGCATGATGCCGAGGAAGTTCACCATCTGGTTGCAGAGCGTGGAGAGGTGGCTGGCAGGGGCGGAGTTGATCTTGCCGGGGATGCCGAGACCTTCGGTGATCAGCTGCTTCAGGCTCCAGCCGGCGCAGTAGCCGGTCAGCATGCTCAGATCGTGCAGGTGCAGATCGCAGTTGCGGTGGGCATCCGCGATTTCCTGGTCATAGACCTCGCTCAGCCAGTAGTTGGCCGTGACCGCACCGGAGTTGGAAAGAATCAGACCGCCGACAGAATAGGTGACGGTGGAGTTTTCCTTCACGCGCCAGTCGGAGACATTCAGATACTTGTTGACGGTCTCCTTGTAGTCGAGGTAGGTGTTCTTGAGGTTGCGCATTTTCTCGCGCTGCTTGCGGTAAAGAATATAGGCTTTTCCTACCGCTTCGTAGCCCGCCCGGGACAGAACCGCTTCCGCGCTGTCCTGAATGTCCTCCACCGTGATCAGGCCGTCCTTGATCTTCGGCAGAAAATCCGCCGTGACCTTCAGCGCCAGAAAGTCGATCACGCTCTCGGTGTAATCGGTCCCCGTGGCCTCAAACGCCTTCTTGATGGCGCCGGCGATCTTGCTGATATCGAAACTGACGATCTGTCCGTCCCGCTTGACTACGTTATACATGTCTCTTCCTCCTGATGATCCTTACCATGAACTATTATAATCCGCGGAGCTTTGCCGCGGGCAGCTTTTCCTGTACCGCTTGGAGGAGCTGCTGCATCTCCTCCTCGGAAAACGCACTGAGGCCGTCGCCGTTGATCAGCGCACCGGAATCGCGAAACTGCTGCAGATACCAGACCTTTGCGCCGCGGATCCACTCCGCCGCCTCCAGCAGGCTTTCTTCCGTGTGCAGGCCCCGCACCACTGTCGTGCGAAACTCGTACTCCACCTTTTCCGTCAGCAGAAAGTCCTTCGATTCCTCCACCGCTTCCGTCGGATATCCGGGGAGCCCGATGGTCCCGGCGTAATGCGACGGGCCGTTTTTGATGTCCATCGCCACATAGTCGACCAGCTTTTCTTCCGCCAGGGCTTTGAGGCGCTCCGGGAAGCTTCCGTTGGTGTCGAGCTTGACCCGGTAGCCCAGAGTCTTCAGCCGTCGGATGAAGTCCGGGATCTCCGCATGAAGAAGCGGTTCTCCCCCGGTGATGCACACCCCGTCCAGGATTCCCTGCCGCTTCCTGAGGAAGGCAAGGACCTCTTCCGGGTCTGGAAGATCCGCCGGAAACTGCTCCGGCAGGACCAGGCTGGCGTTGTGACACCAGGGGCAGCGGAAGTTGCATCCGGGCGTAAACAGCGTACAGGCCACGACCCCCGGATAGTCCAGGAGAGAGAGCTTCTGCATCCCTGCGAGGTACATTGTCTCCACTCCCTTCCCATCGTCTTCCTTGCACATGATAATGCCGTATCTTGTACTTGTCAAGTCCAAAATCACAAGATATTGAAGTTTTATCTCATTGTAACCAATTTGACCACAAAATCTAGTGTTTCTTATGTATTTTGTTTCTGCCCGTTTCAAAGCGTAATTTTTTTCAAATTTTTGAAAGAGTACCGAGTTCAGCCCTCCCACCGGGGGAAAAGCTTCTTTTTCTCCCAAATTCGGCGTTGCTGTGTCGTCAAAGCTGTGCTATAATATTTGTTTGTGAAACTGCGTCGGCAGCCGGGCCGTCCGTTACCGGACACCGTACGGAGCGCCGGAGCGCAGACAGCCTGCGATACAGGAGGAAAACCATGAGCAGAGCAGACGAAATCTTCATCCAAAACTGCCGTGACATTCTCGACCACGGCATCTGGGACACCGACCGCGAGGTCCGGCCGCGCTGGGAAGACGGCGCTCCCGCCCATACTGTAAAAAAATTCGGGATTGTAAACCGCTATGATCTCTCGAAAGAATTCCCCATCCTGACGCTTCGCCGGACCTACTGGAAGTCCGCCATTGACGAGCTTCTCTGGATCTGGCAGGCCAAGAGCAACAATGTCCACGATCTGCGTACCCGCGTCTGGGACGCCTGGGCGGATGAGAACGGTTCCATCGGCAAGGCCTACGGTTATCAGCTGGGGGTCAAGCACCATTATCCCGAAGGGGACATGGACCAGGTTGACAAGGTTCTCTGGGACCTGAAGCACAACCCCGCTTCCCGCCGGATCATGATCAACATTTACACCTTTGCGGATCTGTCGGAGATGGCCCTCTATCCCTGCGCCTACTCCATGACCTTCAATGTCACCGGGAATCGCCTGAATGCGATCTTGAACCAGCGTTCCCAGGACATGCTTGCCGCGAACAACTGGAACGTCGTACAGTACGCCGTACTGACCATGATGATCGCCCAGGTCTCCGGTTTCGAACCGGGCGAGTTTGTTCATGTGATCGCCGACGCGCACATCTATGACCGTCACGTTCCCGCCATCGAGGAGATTATCCGGAATGAACCGAAGCCCGCGCCGCAGTTCTTCCTCGATCCCGAAGTGACGGACTTCTATGCCTTTACCCGGGACAGCTTCCGCATGGAGAATTATGAATACTCCGATTTTACCGGCAAAATTCCGGTGGCGGTGTAAGCCATGGAAGCAATCGTAGCTGTATTTTCCGATTGGGGCATCGGCAGCGAGGGCACCCAGCAGGTTGTCCTGAAAGCCGATCGCCGGCACTTCCGGGAGCTGACCGACGGCGCCGCCGTTCTGGTCGGGCGCCGGACCCTGGGCGATTTTCCGGGCGGCAGGCCGCTGAAGGGGCGGCACAACATTGTTCTCACCCGTCAGGCGGTGGAAATCGAGGGCGCCGAAGTGGTACACAGCGAAGCCGAGGCGGCCGAGGCGGCGAAGGCATATCCCCGCTGTCTTGTGATCGGCGGGGCGAGCGTCTACCGCCAGATGATGCCCTATGTGGACACGGTTCACCTCACGCAGATCAATCTCTGTCCGAAGTCGGACCGGTTTTTCCCGGATCTCGATGCGGCGCCGGACTGGCGCTGCCTCAGCTGCGGTCCGTGGCTGGAGGAGGGCGGGATCCCCTATCGCTTTGCCACTTATGTACGGATAAAGGAGGACGACTGAAATGGAAATGGAAGAATATCGCAGCGGGAAAAAGTCTCTGGAGCTCGCCTGCTATATTGGCGGCGCGGGCGCCTTCGGTGTGTTTCTGCGCTGGCTGCAGCTGCAGCTGGCGTTCAACGAGCTCGGCCTTCCCGATCCGAGCGGGTTTCACATCGGGCTGATCCTGTATGTTGCCGCCGCTGCGCTTGTCTTTCTCTATTTTGTCAACCGCTATGAAAAACAGCGGCTGTATCTGCCCGATGAATTTCCGGCTGCGTTTTCGAATACGGGCAGGCTTTATCTGGCCGTCCGCGTCGTTGCGGGGCTTCTGATCTGCGCAGGCGGCGTCCTGCTCTATATGCAGTCCGGCGCCGACCGGAACAGCACCGATTATCAGCTCATTGCGATTCTCGCCATTGCTTCCGGGATCTGCTATGTGCTCTGGTTGACCTTTGCCAACGCCGATCCCCAGCCGGCCGCCTGGATTCTCTGCGTCCTGAGCTTCGTTCCGATGCTGTTTCTCGCGGCGTGGATGGTAATCTGCTACAAGGTCAACACCATCAACAGTGTGATCTGGTCCTACGGGCCGGAAATGGTCGCCGTCGGAGCCTCCATGTTTGCCTTTTTCCGTCTGGGCGGATATGTCTTCGGTCGGCCGAAATGGAAGCGCTGCCTTTTCAGCTGCATGCTGGCCGCCACGCTCTGCATCACCTGCCTCGCGGACGAGCGCTATCTTGGCATGCAGATCATCTTTGTCGGGCTGGCCGCCTCGCTTCTGTACTGCTGCTGGGTCATGGTCAAGAACATGCAAAAGGGTGAAGCGCCCCAAAAGAAGAAAAAGAGCACCGGTGGATTTGAATCCCTTACCTGATTTCCCTGCCGCCGCGGCCTTTCGTGCCGCGGCAGCTTTTCATTCGGTCACAAACCGCCGTGACATCATAACCGATTGTGAAGAAGGAGACCGCGCCCGATGAAGCAACATAAATCCTATACCGCTGAGGAACTGCGTTACCTGAGAATGCTCTCCCGGCAGTATCCCACGCTCCGCTCCGCCGGAACCGAGATCATCAATCTGCAGGCAATCCTGAACCTTCCGAAAGGCTGTGAGCACTTCATCTCCGACGTGCACGGAGAACACGAAGCCTTTCTGCACATTCTCAACTCCTGCTCCGGTGTCATCCGGGAGCGTCTGGACCTCCTTTTCAAGGACAGTGTTCCACGCTCGGAGCTGGATCAGCTCGCCACGCTGATCATCTATCCCGAGGAGAAGCTGGAACAGCTCAAGCCCGAGATTGACGACCTGGACGAGTGGTACCGCATTACGCTCTATCGCCTGATCGAGCTCTGCCGCAGCGTGAGCTCCCGCTACTCCCGCTCCAAAGTCCGCAAGGCCCTGCCTTCCGACTACGAATACATCATCGAAGAGCTCCTGCACACACACAGCGACGAGTTCGACAAGCAGGAGTATTACAAGAATATCATCTCCACCATCGTCGACATCGGCCAGGCGCCCGACTTCATTTCCTCTCTTTGCGCCGTGATCAAGCGGCTGGCCGTGGATCACATGCACATCGTCGGCGACATCTTCGACCGCGGCCCCCGCGCGGACATCATCATGGATTCGCTGCTGAGCTATCACAGTGTTGACATTCAGTGGGGCAACCATGACATTCTGTGGATGGGCGCCGCTTCCGGCAGCCGCACCCTGGTGGCCACCGTGCTCTCCAACTCCATTCACTACAACAACCTTGAAGTCCTGGAGACGGGCTACGGTATTTCTCTGCGGCCGCTCTCGGTTTTCGCAAACGAGGTCTACAAGGACTGCGACGTGTCGCGCTTCGCCGTAAAGCTCACCGAGGCCGATGCCTCGCATTATTCCGAAAAGGACAAGCTTCTCTCCGCCCGCATGCACAAGGCCATCACCGTCATTCTCTTCAAGCTGGAAGGCCAGAAGATACTCCGTCATCCGGAATACGGCATGGAAGACCGCCTGCTGCTGGATAAGATTGATTATAAAAACCGCTGCATCACCATCGACGGCACCGTCTATCCGCTGGAGGACACCGATTTCCCCACCGTGGATCCGGCAAATCCCTACGAGCTGACCGCGGAGGAAGCCGCGGTCATCGACCAGCTCACCAAGTCATTCGAGCGCAGTGAAAAGCTTCAGAATCATGTCCGCTTTCTTTATTCCAAGGGCAGTCTCTATAAGATTCACAACGGAAACCTGCTTTTCCACGGCTGCATTCCTCTTACCGCCGACGGCGAGATGATGCGCTTCAAGCTCGACGGGACGGAACGTGTCGGGAAAGACTTCCTCGATTTTGCGGACACCGCTGCACGTCAGGCCTATTATTACAAGTCCGGTTCCCCGGAGCGGAAGCTCGGGATGGACCTCCTGTGGTTCCTGTGGGCAGGCCGCAACAGCCCCATCTTCGGCCGCGACCGCATGACCACCTTTGAGCGTCGTCTGATTAAAGACGAAAGTGCCTGGGCGGAGCCAAAGAACGCCTATTACACCCTCTACCAGGATCCGGCGATCTGCGACTTCATTCTGAAGGAATTCGGCCTCGAGGGGCCCCATTGTCACATCATCAACGGGCATGTTCCCGTGAAGGTCCGCAAGGGCGAAAGTCCCATCAAGGGCGGCGGGAAGCTGCTGGTCATTGACGGCGGCTTCTGCAAGGCCTACCAGCCCACTTCCGGGATTGCCGGCTACACCCTCATCAGCACCTCCCAGTCCTACCGCATCGTCGCACACCAGCCCTTCGTCGGCCGGGAAAAGGCCATCCGGGACAATTACGGCATTGCCCATTCGACAGAAATCTTTGAGCGTCAGGAGCTTCGCCAGCGTATCGCCGACACCGACATCGGCCGGGAGCTGCAGATGCAGATCGACGATCTGCGCGCACTGGTGGGAGCCTACCGTGACGGTGCCGTCACCGAAGATCACAAGGGGCACTGATCCGAGGCGCAGAACGAAAGCTTCTCCTGTTTTTCTCCCTTTATATTCAGACAAAGCAGGCTGCGTGAGACAATCTCACGCAGCCTGCTTTGCTGATTTCTGTATTCTCTTGATCCCCTGGATCATGATGATCTATGCGGTCTGTCCGCCTTCCGGTTTCCGTCGCAGGGAGCGGATTCCGGTTTTCACCATCGGGACCGCCGAAATGCTTCCCAGACCGAGTACGACGCATATCGCAATGATGAATTCCGGCTTCAGGTACCAGGGTGTCACCTTTATGGGCTCCGGTTCCGGAAGGGCCAGGGGGATTTCTTCTTCCTCGATCTCTTCCTGTTTGGTAAGCGGTGTTTTTTTCGCCGGCTGCGGAGTCGGAGAAGGAGATGGGGACGGAGAAGGGGAAGGCGAAACCGCAACGCCGGCCACAGGCTGATAATTGGCCGCGCCGGTCGGGGAGGTATCTCGCTCGGCCCGCTGAACCGTCTTCTGTTCTTTCGGCGTGGAAAGCCTCTGCAGCACACGGAAGATCAGCATCGCTTCCGGGTGCGCAATCCAGTTCTTCAGTTTCTGGAAAACCGTCTTTTTCGCTTCAAGCTCCTCTTTCGCCTGCTGGATCTTCTGTTCCATTTCGCGAAGCTGTTTCTTTAATTCTTCCACACGGCTGTTTCCGCCGTCTTCGCTGCTCGCGGCTTCTTCCAGTTCCGTACGGATCTCTTCCACACGGGTTTTAAGCTCTTCCAGCTTTTCCTCCGGTCGGGTCCAAGTGTCACGATTCTCCTCCAGCTGCTGCCGGATATCTTCGATGCGCTCACGAAGACTGTCGAGCACGCTCGAGCTTCCGCCTGGCTCTGTACTGCCCGGCGCTGTCAAACCCTGTTTTGTTCCGCTCTGCCCCTCCGTGTTTCCCTCTGCCAGGAGGGAGGACGAAGCGGTCCTCTTCGCGATTCCGGTTTCCAGCTCATCCCGTACGGCGGCAACGCGGTCTTCCGCTTCGCTGCGCTTTTCGTCAATCTGTGCGGCGACGCTCTCCTCGCCTTCCTGCAGGCGGTCCATCTGCGCCTCGCGCTCTGCCCGCCGCTCTTCGATCCGTTTTGTCACATCCAGGACAAAGCGTTCCGTTGCCGGTGTCTCTCCGCTTTCATTCTGCACGCCGTCTGTTGAAGACTGCGCTTCGCCGGTTCCAAAGCCGGCAAGCCCGGCTGAAGAGCCGATCTCCCGGCTGCGCTCCTCCAGATTCTCGCGCAGGCCATCCGCGGCTTCGTGCAGCGTCTCTCTCGCTTCCTCCGCGCCCGCTGTCAGTTCCGGATGATTCTCGCGAAACTCCTCGGCTGAACCTCTGGCATCTTCCAGGAAGGCTTCGGCCCTGGCCTGCCGTTCTTCACGGCCTTCCGCAAAGCGATCTGCCGCATCTCCGAGGCTGTCCAGCAGAGAGCCTTCTCCCGTTCCTCGGCTCTGCAGCCGCTCCGAGAGGCTCGTCCCTCCGAACAGACCGTCCGCAGAAGCAGACGGCATCCCCGCGCCAAGCATCGTCGTGCCGAGCATCGAGGTGCAAAGGACAATGCTGCATAGTTTTGTTCCAAAACGATTCAAGCAGCCGCCTCCCTTCCAAAGATTCCCGATAAAATCATCGCTGCATAAACCCTGCATTCGATCCAAACTGTATTATACCTCTTGTCAGTGGAAAAAAGCAAGCCATTCCGCCCTTTCCGCCGTATTTTTGTACACTCGGGTCTAAATGCCCAAACATTTTTCTTCCATGCAAAAGAGCTGCCCGAAGGCAGCTCTTTCCTTGCGTATGATTGGTCCCGGATTATCCGTTGACCTTTTCCTTGAACGCCTTGCCTGCCTTGAAGACAGGGGTGTCACTGGCAGCAAACTCCATGGCCTCGCCGGTGGCGGGGTTGCGGCCCTGGCGGGCGTCGCGATGCTTCACGGAGAAGGTGCCGAATCCCAGCAGAGCAACGGGCTCGCCGGCGGCGACGGTATCAACAACCGCATTCAGGACGCTGTCGACAACAGCGGCAGCCTGCTTCTGGCTGAGTGCGTTCTCAGCGGCAACTTTCTTGACGAGTTCGGTCTTATTCATAGCAATAGCTCCTTTTCAAATTGGTTTCACGGTGATGCATTATAACAGGTCCTCTCCCGTTTTGCAATAGCTTTTCCAAAAGAAAGCCCACTTGTTGCTTCTTCATCTTTTACATGGAATGATATTGAAGATTTTCCGAATCTCTGGTATGATAGCAATATGATTTCACACACTTTTGTACCGCAGGGATCAGCGGCACACGGAATCAAATCTCACGGAAGAAGGAACAGCGCTTTGGATTTACACGCGAAGCTTGAGCTGCAGGACTGCCCCTTTTGCGGCGGCGCCGGCCTGCTGGAGGAAGAAAACAACTGGTGCTGGTACGTGATGTGCATGGACTGCGGCGCCCAGACCGCCGCCATGGAATTCCGTACTGCCGAAGAGCGCGAGGAAGCCGCACAGACGGCCGCGCATCTTTGGAACATCGGCAAAGTCGTACGGGGTGATATTGGCGAATAAGCCCGGCCGTCCCAGGATACCCTGTCCCGGGCAGTTCCGCATTTCCCCTGTTATTGCTATTTCGGTATGAGAGGAGGCCCATGTCCGCATGAGCACGGATGCGCCGCAGTATCGGCATGAATTCAAGTACCTTGTCAGTGCAGCGCAGATTCCGCTCCTGAGAAGCCGGATTTCCTGCTTCATGGCGCCGGACTCTCATACCGGTCCCCGGGGGGATTACGAAATACGCAGTCTGTATTTCGATGATTACCGCAACCGCTGCTTCTATGAAAACGAAAACGGAACAGAACCCCGGGAGAAATTCCGAATCCGGATTTACAACGCCTCTGCTTCCCGCATCACGCTGGAGTGCAAGCGGAAAGAGCATGGGATGACGCTCAAGACCGCCTGTCCGCTCACCCGGGAACAGGCCGGAAGCCTGCTTGGGAGCCTTCCGCTTCCGGAGGCGGAACCAATGCCTCCCCTGCTGCGGAAGCTGGATCTGCTTCGGCAGACGGAGCTGATGCATCCGGTGGTAACCGTAAACTATGTGCGCAAGCCCTTTGTCTATGCCGACGGGAACGTGCGCGTCACCTTTGACACGGACATCGCTTCCGCGGCGCCTGATCCGGAAGGCTTCTTTTCACCGGAGCTGCACGCCAGACCGGTTCTGCCGTCGGGCTGTCACCTGATGGAAGTCAAGTATGACAATTTTCTGCCCGACTTCATTTACCGCAGTCTGAATCTCGGGCAGCTGCGGCAGACCAGTTTTTCCAAGTATTACCTCTGCAGAAAATACTCTTTAAGATAGGATGACGGTTTATGATGTCTGTTTCGGACGTTTTTAAGAAATCATTTCTGGACGGCTTTACCAGCTACGACATCGGGACGACGGCGGCCGTGGCGGTCATGCTGACCTCAAGTCTGTTCGCCCTCTACATTTTTGTCGTCTACCGGCTGCTGACCCGAAAGACCTTCTACTCCAAGACCTTTAACATCTCTCTGGCCGGAATTACCCTGATCACCGCTGCGGTCATTCTCACCATCCAGTCCAGCATCGTCGTGTCCCTGGGCATGGTGGGCGCGCTTTCCATCGTGCGCTTCCGCACGGCCATCAAGGACCCGATGGATCTTATGTTCCTGTTCTGGTCCATCACCGTCGGCATTATCTGCGGTGTGGGGCTGGCAAAGATCGCGCTGATTCTGAGCATCGCCCTGACCGTGGGAATCCTGATTCTGGACCGCCTGCCGGTCGCCAAAGCACCTCAGATTCTCGTCGTCCGCTCCTCCGATCGTGCCTCCGAAGCACCGATCATGGAAATCGTGAAGCGCCATTCGCGCTCCAGCACCGTCAAGTCCAGGAACATGACCGAAGCCTCCCTGGAGATGATTGTCGAGCTGCGCACCGACGCCGGAAGCGATCTTCTTCAGGAGCTGCTGGCGCTGGAAGGCGTCGGCTCCGCTTCCCTGCTCAAGCACGACGGAGAGGTCACCTTCTGACCTTCCGACCCACCCTCCGAGCCGCAGGCGCCTTGCTGCCTGACGCGGAAAAACAACGCAAGATGGGAGTGTCCTGCATGAATATCCGAAGAGCAATGGTTTTTGATCTTCCCGGTGTCGTCAAGCTCTATGACGATACCCACGAAGCCGAACGGCGCGGCCTCATCACCACCGGATGGCTTCCGGGCGTATACCCCGTCCGGGCCACAGCCGAAGCCGCCCTGCAGCGGGGTGACCTCTTTGTGATGGAGGAGAACAACCAGATCTATGGCTCCGCTCTGATCAACCAGATTCAGGTGGATGTCTATGAGGGTGCCCCCTGGGAGCATGACGTTCCGCCGGATCAGGTCTGCGTCCTGCATACGCTGATGATCTCGCCGAAACGCTTCGGCAGAGGGCTCGGCCCCCAGTTTGTGCGGTTCTATGAGGAGTATGCCCTGGAGCATGAGTGGCCGGAGCTGCGCATCGACACCAATGCCCGCAACGAGCGCGCCCGGGACATGTATCAGAAACTCGGATATCGGGAGATTGCCATCGTCCCCACGGTTTTTAACGGCATTCCCGATGTCAATCTGGTCTTGCTGGAAAAACATCTGTAATATCTTGCTATCTTCGGAGGAGTGCTGGCTATGGAACAGGTTCTGAATCGCTTCTGTCTGGACGGCTGCCCCGTCTCCTGCGAGCGATACGGCGAAGGGCATATCAACCTCACCTTCCTTGTCGTCACCGACACCGGAAAACGCTATATTCTTCAGCGGCTCAGCCGGGCCGCCTTTTCGGATATTCCCGGTCTCATGCGCAACGTGACCGCCGTCACGGAATTTCTCACCGCCCGAAACTCCGATCCCCGCGCTTCTCTTCATCTGGTGCCGACAAAGGACGGGCAGACCTGGTGTCAGGATGAAGCCGGAGAATACTGGCGGGTATACGATTTCGTTGAAGACAGTCTCTGCCTCCAGACGCCGGAATCTCCCTTGGACTTCTACCAGAGCGCGGTTGCCTTCGGCCGTTTCCAGAATCAGCTGAGAAACTTTCCGGCAGAGACGCTTTGTGAGACGATTCCGAATTTTCACAACACCTCCGACCGCTACCGGAAGTTTCATCTCGCCATTGAGGCGGACACCGCCGGCCGTCTGGCAGAAGTCCGGCCTGAGGTAGACTTTCTTCTCGCCCGCGAGGAGGAAGCCGGAACACTGCAGCGGATGCGGGATCGGGGCGAGCTTCCCGTCCGCGTCACACACAACGATACCAAGCTCAACAACGTCATGCTGGATGCCAAGACCCGTCTCCCGCTCTGCGTCATTGACCTGGACACCGTGATGCCCGGGCTGGTCGCCTATGACTTCGGCGATTCCATTCGTTTCGGCGCCTCCACCGCCGCGGAAGACGAGAAGGACCTCAGCCGGGTGGAAATGAGTCTGGACCTCTTCCGGACTTACGCCGAGGGCTTTGTCCCGGCCTGCGGCGGCCTTACGCCGGCGGAACTGATGTCACTCCCGCTCGGAGCACGGACCATGACGCTGGAAAACGGAATGCGCTTTCTGACCGATTATCTTGAAGGCGATCACTATTACCACATTGCCTACCCCGAGCACAACCTTGACCGCTGCCGGACACAGCTGAAGCTGCTCTCCGATATGGAGAAAAAGCGGGAGCAGATGGACGCCGTCATCCGTCGCTTTTTGCCGTGAAGTTGACCGGCTGATCATAAATACACTGCCGATAAACCTATAATCGCGGTACTCCCTCTGCTCACTGCTGTTTTCCTTGCTTCCGGATCTACAGCAACGATATTACTATAAGAACACGATATCGCCCAGGCCGCACACAAAGCAGCCTGGGCGATATCATTTGGTTCATCTTTGAAAATGGTAGGTCATAGAGGCTGGACAAGAGTACCCTCGTCCAAATCTGAATCTGCCCTTGTAATCTTATATAATTCTGCTATAATAATAGCAGAATTATTAACGGAGGTGCTTGTGATGTTAATTAAATCCTCTACTGCTCTGCGGAATGATTATGGTGCCATCTCTGATCTTGCACATGAAGAGAATGAACCGATCTACATCACCAAGAATGGTGAAGGAGATATCGTGGTTATGAGCATTGAAGCATTCGAGCGTCGTGAAGAACTCTATAAGCTGAAAGCCAAACTTGCCGCAGCTGAGGAACTCCGCCTGGCCGGTCACATGGGCGTTTCGCTTTCCGATTCACGGGCAAGACTGGAGAGAATGTATGACTGAAAAAACATACGCTGTACAGATTCTTGACCCGGCACAGAGCGAGCTGGAAGAGATCGCGCAGTTGTACCTCTCCCTTGTCGGTGTACAATCAGCGCGAAAGATTACAGATAAGATTTATGCCGCGCTTGAACCGCTTGCTCATTTTCCTCTTTCGGGGCCGACGATGCGGGAATCAGAGCTGCGCAAGTTTGGATATCGATTTATCGTTGTCGAGAAATACATCATAATCTATCGTTTGATTGGTAACACTGTTTTTGTGTACCATATTTTTGATGGACGTTCAGACTATCCCTCGCTTTTCAGATCCGAGCTGTTTAAATAGAGAAGACCAGACCGGCTTGAAGAATCAACCCCCCGCCTTTCGGTGGGGTTTTATGCTAATTACCCTTTGACGCCGCCGGAGGTCAGTCCCGCGGTCAGGTACTTCTCGATGCTCATGAAGAGGATCACCACCGGGATCGTCGCCAGCAGGGAGGCGGCAAACATGTACTGCCACTCAATCATGTTGAAGGAGCTGAACTGTGTGATACCCACGGTGATCGGGCGGTTCTGGGCCGTCGAGATCAGCACCGTCGCAATGGTGTATTCGTTCCAGGCGTTGATGAACACGAAGATCAGCGCCGTCACGATTCCGGGCGCCGCCATCGGGATCAGGACCTTCGTCAGGGCGCCCACCGTGCCGCAGCCGTCGATCATCGCGGCCTGTTCCATCTCGGAGGAAATCGACACAAAGGTCCCCCGCAGCAGCCAGATGGCAAAAGCCTGGTTGAAGGCCGCGTTAATCAGCATCAGGCCCCAGAGGGTGTTGTTCAGATGCAGGGTGTTCATCAGCTGGGAGATGCCGATCAGCAGCACCACCGGAGAGAACATCTGGCTCATGATCACGAAGCCCAGGAAGGCCTTCTTCCCTACAAAGTTCATCCGGGCCATGGCATAGGCCGCCGGAATGCCGCAGAGCATGGCCAATGCCGTCGCCCCGCCCGCTACAAAGAGCGAGTTCAGCAGGTAGCGCGGCACCCCGCGCTGAACAATATCTGTCAGGTTGCTCCAGATCCACTTGGTCGGGAACATGTGCAGGAAGTACATATCCAGGGTCTCGGCGTTGGAGCGGAAGGCCGTGATGGTCATGACGTAATAGGGATAGAGCGTAATCAGGCAGACGACAACCACAAACACATAAAGCGCACTGCGAAGAAGCCCGCTCTTGGTTTCGCCATAGCGCAGGCAAAGCGCCGCGAGAAACGAGACAAACAGCGTCGCAGCCCAGAGCCAGATCATCGGCGAGTGGGAGATTTTCAGCCCTCCGAGCACATCGCCTATGTTTTCGCCCATTTTCCCGTCAAAGAAAAAGCTGTCCAGCCTGCCGAAGAGCGCGTCCTTCCCTTCCGTGATCAGCTCCGCGTTATACAGGGAGAGCTGCCGTGAGAAGATGACGTTGTTCATCAGGATAAACACCGGTACCATCAGCAGGGCCAGCACCAGGGCCGCGATTGCGCCGCTGCGCAGACGTCTGCTTTTCCGGTCCAGATACCGGGGCACAAGATCGTCCGTCCCGGCCAGGCCTGCCAGCTCACAGACGAGTGCCGCCGCCATCAGCACCAGGATGCCCGCCGCGACCAGGGAGGACGAGAGTCCCTTTCCCAGGAAGGAGAAAATGTTTTTGCTGTAGCGCTCCGTCACCGTAAAGGTGATGAGGGAGGTGGTCTTCCCTTTGGAGTTGACACGCTCCAGAACATCCTCCTGGATCTCCACGTCGAAGCCCTGTGCGCGGTAGTCCTCCGCCACGGCTTCGACCTCTGCCCGGGCGGCCTGGTATTTTTCGTCTCCGACAAAGGTGTTTCCCGACTTCTTGGTGAACACCCCCACGTCGAAGCTGTACAGCGGAAGACTCATCAGGATCAGCGTCAGTACAAGACCGACAATCAGGAGCAACAGCATCCGCCGGTTTTTTTGACGCACTTCCGGATATCTCACAGCTCTTCCTCCTTCCGCATCACCGTCATCATGTAGATTCCGGCACAGACACAGAGGATCAGGAAGCCAATCACCGACAGTGCGGTGGCCGGTCCCTTCTTCCGCTCATAGAACGACAGCATGTAAAGATACGTAATCATCGTATCTGTCTTATGGGCCGGCGCTCCCTTCGTCATGGTATAGACGATCGGGAAGGAGTTAAAGACATAGATGATGTTCAGGACCGTACTTACGGTAAGAGACGGCCGGACCATCGGAAGCGTGATATGGCGCAGCTTGTGCCAGAAGCCCGCCCCGTCCATGGTGGCCGCCTCATAGAGCGATCCGTCGATGGACTGCAGGCCGGAGAGCACACAGAAGGTGACAAACGGAACTGTGACGAAAATGCCGACCCAGCATTCCCAGACAAATTCGATCTGATAACTGGAGCGCCAGTTGATGGCCTGCCGGATAATGCCCAGGTTCAGCAGGACGTTGTTCAGGTTGCCGTATTCGGCCTTGATGATGTAGTTCCAGACCGATGCCTGAATGACGAGCGAAGTTGCCCATGGGAAGACCATGATGGCGCGGGCGATCTTCTGTCCGTGAAACTTCTGGTTCAGGACCATGGCAATGATGAAGCCGAGCAGTGTGGACAGGATGACCACCGAGAGCACCCACCAGAGGGTGTTCAGCATGACGGTTTTGAACGCGGGCAGATGCACCGCCTCGACATAGTTGTCAAAGCCGACGAATCCGCCGATCACGCCGGCCTTTGAGATCTCACTGAAGGAAAGCTTGAAGACGATCAGAATCGGGAACACGACAAAGATCGCAATCAGCAGGATACTGGGCAGGAGCCACACATAGGGCTCCCATTTGGTTCGGTTGAGTCCGGTATTCATGACCATCCTCCTTGGGTAAGCGATGGAAACGCGTGAGATGGGGCAGGGCCGGCTGACCATATCAGCCGGCCCTGTTCAAATAATGCGGCAACTTGTGGAATACGCTCGGAATCAGAGCTTACTTCGTGAGCTCTGCCTGCAGCGCGTCGAGCTCGGTCTGGACATCCGCACCGGTCAGCGCGTTCTGCTCGGCAGCGATGACGCCCTGCTTCACCTGATCCCATTCTGCCTTTGCAGTGGGATAGAACTGGCAGCCGCCCAGAACATCCAGCCATGCCTCGAAGCTGGGATCTGCGGCAACAAGCGCTTCAACCGCGGAGTTTACAGCAGGCAGGAAGCCTTCCATGCTGACCCAGCCGACATAGTTCTCAGGATCATAGAAGAACTTGAGGAACTTGCCGATGGCTTCGTTGCGCGCAGCCTGATCGGGAGCGGAATCGTCCTTGAAGGCCATGACGCGGTCCATGACACCGACGGAGGAAGAAGCCTTGCCCTCGTTGGCGGGCAGGCCTGCAGTGGCCATGTTGATCTCGCCGCCCTTATCCGCGACGTAGGTCGGGAGCTGGTTCGGGGCGATGACCATGGCGAGCTTGCCGGCGGCAAACATATCCTGCAGGTCATAACGGGTCTGGGTTGCCGGGTTCGGGTTGGTATAG
>JAGAFT010000059.1 GCA_017627975.1 Oscillospiraceae bacterium | reverse complement strand
TACAATTTGCAGCTGACTTCCACTGTTGCACAGATTATGATTATTCATATGCTCATATCTTGAACAGACCCACGCTTTTCTCTTTGTTAAGCTGCGGATAATCTGATTTCAGCAGCTGCAGATAATTTGCCGCACAACAGTTCGGAGAGGAATATGTCAAAGTTGGTCATGATACGTCACCTTTTGACCTTATGATCTGCTCTATGCTGTTTTCCTTTTTAAAAGATATTGATAAGTTAAGTCTCAGTTCTCTTTTACAACAGCCAATTTTAAAGTCGCTTCCGGAAAATAGAACACATTATCAGGCTGCGGTTCGTTTATACTCTTTGTCGGGACAATTGGAGATTGAAGCTCCATCCCCAAAACACTGGCTAATTTGACAAGTGTGGACAGTGTAAAATTAGTCTCCGCTCTTTCCCATCTTGAAACCAGTCCCTGTGTCACTCCAAGTTTTTTTGCCAATTCCTTCTGACTCCATCCAAGATTCTGCCTTTTCATGGAAATTTCTGCGGCGATAGTTCCTTGTAAACCGGCCAGAACAATATCTTCGGGCGCAATACCCTCTGTCACACGATCCAGGAATTCGTTCATATTGTCTTGTGTTTTCATCTTTGAAGCTCCCTTTTCATTTGGTTGAAGCGTTCCTTAGCGGTAGGAATGTGCGTGGAATAATCTGTTTTATTCTTTCCGCCTCGTTCATAGAAAGCATGTAATAAGACAGGATCTCGGTTTGGAAAAAATGAATACAGAATCCTGATGTTGAATCCGCTTCCGGTCAGATGCATGCTAAAGAGTCCTTCGCCGATTGATTCAAACTCTTTGAGTCTGACCGCCTCCGCCCCCATCGCTGAGAGTTGTCGAAGTCTGGCGGTCAGCAAAGCAAATATTTTCGGCTCTTTTCCTGATGCACCGATATGGTCAATCAGTTCATGCGCCAGAAGTGGGTGTACGTAAAATGAGCTGAGTATTGACAGTAAAAACTGTAAGGCATCCTGCTTATTCATTTGCCACCTCATTATATTACTTTTAAGTATTATTTGTCAATGCTATCCGAAATATTGCTGCATCAAGCTGTCAAACAAAAGCTGGGTTTTATCAAGAGACTTTTGAATAGCAGATTTGGATTTGTCGATCTGATGAACAAAATCTGAAAAAACGTTCTGAAGTTCTAACGGAGGAATAAAAATTGGCATCTCAGCGATTTGCCCTGAAGAAACTCTTGATCTTGTTTGTCCATGTATCATTCCATGCGCTAATAACAGAGTTTCTGGACAGTTGACGTATTGGCAGGCAAACTCTGTGTTCAATAAGCTGGGGTCAGGAATATAGTGAACGCAATCTGCTTTATTAACAGCAATTCCTATTTCTTTTGGAATAATACAGGCGCGCAAATTGGGGTCGCCTAAAGTCCCTATAACAATCTCGCCCGCATGACAGGTGTATTTTTTCAGCTTCTCATAGTGCTCTGGAGGGATAAAGGATTTGTCTTCGTCGATAAACCTCCCCACTCCAATGTTTCCTAGTCTTATTACTCTCACACCGGTTTCAGAATAATGCTCTGACTTGAGATTTGAGCCAAAAGGCCCATCGCTTAAACGCAGGCTTGACTCTTTGAATGATATACACTCCCAATTCAATGGGTTTGAAAATGGGTCCCCAAACATCTCGACAAATCGGGCTTTGATAAGGTCATCAAGCGAAGAAAGCTGATGATGATGCATTTTACAGATATTGGCAGCTTTTGAAAGTGTGCTAGCTATTTCCGCCTGCTGTTCCATAGAGGGAAAAGGAATTACTGTATCATCAAAATCCTTTTTCACAATGTGCTTCATTGTTGCGCCATGTGTTTTGGATTCCATCTCTTTCAGCTTGTGTTGGATAGCATATATGAAGTATTGTTTATCAACAGCACATTTATCAAAGACAACCTTGAAGATATGCTGATTCAGCAAGGCTCTTCCTTTATCCCAGAGGTATACACCAAGACTGGCGGACCATGAGATTAAAACGTCCCCATTGTTGATCTCTATTCGTTTCGGATAATCTCCGTTATAAAAACCAAGATCATATGCATTGCCTGTCAAATCCTGAATTCTAATAATGGGTAGCCCTTCTGTCCCCCTATCCTCGGGTTTAAAAGCGTATCCATTTATATATGATGCAATATCACCTAAGCGCTTATACTCCATCCCATCATCCCCACAAATGTCAATTTGATTCGTTAAGCATTTGCTCCAGTTCGGCCAGTTCCTTGCTAATCTCTGCCTCCAGTGCCTTGATGTTTGCCAGTATCTCACTCGTGGGCGGGTATTCCACGGGCTTATATTCCGTCTGCTTGTACTTGTTGATGGAGAGGTCATAGTCGTTTTGAACGATCTCGTCCTTCGGCACGAAGAAGCTCTGCTCCGTGCGGCCGCGGCTGTCCTCGGCATCCAGAGCGCGGAAACGGGCGATGATATCGGGGATATCATTCTCCTTGGTCTCGCTGCGCTTGTCGTCGAGAGAGAAGCCGTCAGCCTTCATGTCGTAGAACCAGACCTTGTCCGTGCCGCCGTGGCCGGTCTTGGTGAAGATCAGGATGGCGGTGGACACGCCCGCGTAGGGTTTGAACACGCCGGAGGGCATGGAGATCACGGCCTCAAGCCGGTTTCCCTCGATTAGTTCCTTACGGATGGCCTTGTGCGCGGTGGAGGAGCCGAAGAGCACGCCGTCCGGCACGATGCAGGCGCAGCGGCCGCCGACTTTGAGCATCCGCAGAAACAGCGCGAGGAACAGCAGCTCGGTTTTCTTGGTCTTGCAGACCTTCAAGAGATCGGTAGAGACGATATCCGCGTCCAGGCTGCCCTTGAAGGGGGGATTGGCCAGGATTAGGCTGTACTTCTCCCGGTCCGGGTTCTGGTCGGAGAGGCTGTCCCGATATTCGATAAAAGGATTGTCCACCCCATGGGTCATCATGTTCATCGCACCGATGCGCAGCATGGTGCGGTCCATGTCGTAGCCGTGGAACATGTGGTTCATATAGTGATCCTTGTTCTGGCGGTTGAAGAAAACCTCCTGCTTGCGGTTTTCCTTGAGATAATCGCTGACCGCCACAAGAAAGCCCGAAGTACCGCAGGCCGGGTCACAGACGATCTCATCTGCTTTGGGGCCCATCAGCTCCACCATCATTTTGATGATGTGCCGCGGCGTGCGGAACTGGCCGTTGACGCCGGCTGTGGCAATCTTGGAAAGCAGATATTCATACACGTCTCCGCGGGTATCCGCAGATTTCAGCTGTGCCATCTGCTCATAGATGCCGTCCATAGCCGTGACGATCTTATCCAGCATTAAGGGCGTGGGGATCTTGAAGATGGCGTCGCCCATGTATTTGGAATAAGCGCTTTCCTTGTCGCCGTGCAGGTTCTTGATAAACGGGAAGACCCACTCCTGTACGGTGCTGTACATCTTCGCAGCGGGGAAGTCGTGGAACACGCTCCATTTGAGCTGGCTTCCGTCAACGGTGCGCTCGCCGATCTGAACCTCTTTGGCAAAAATGCTCTCGTAGGGCAGACCGAGCATGGCGGCCTCCTTGGCGCGGAGATTGTCGGAGTCGTCCAGATCGTGAATGAACATCAGGTAGGTCATCTGCTCAATCACATCCAGGGGATTGGTCAGCCCGCCGGTCCAGAAGATCTCCCAAAGGCTGTCTATTTTGCTTCTCAATTCACCTGTAACCATGTTCTTGCTCCTTTTCCCAATTCCATGTGTAAGAGGTATAGCGGCCGCCGCCGATTTTGAGGATGTCGCCCTTGTCGGTCAGCTCTTTCAAAGCCCGCTGGATTGTGACCTGGCTGATATCCGGGCATTGCGCCATCAGTTCTGCCTTGGTAACCCGCCCGGTCGTACTGCGGATCAGGCTCCGGATGCGGCTGATTTTGGAGTTTCCGGCTTCCATCATGATCTCCGCACGCTCCGTGAATTCCCGATACGCCGCGATTATTACGCCTAATAGATAACGGACAAAGGGGAGATAATCGTTGCCGCCTTCGTGCCAGTTTTCGGAACTGGCCTGCAGAGTCTCATAATAGCTGTCTTTGCTGTCGGCGATCAGCCGTTCGATGCTGATGTATTTCCCGATCGGATAGCCCGTGCGGTACAGAAGCAGCAGGGTCAGCAGGCGGCTCATGCGTCCGTTGCCGTCGTTGAAGGGGTGGATGCAGAGAAAGTCCAAAATGAACATGGGGAGCAGAAGAAGATCGTCCATTTCGGGGTCGGCGATCGCTTCGTTAATCGCCGTGCAGAGAGAATCCATGGCCTCAGACGTCTCCCAGGCAGGAACAGGCTGAAAGCGGAGCCTCTTCGTGCCGCCCGGGAGCGTCTCGGCAATCACATTGTCCGAATTCTTAAAGCTCCCGCCGATCGACATGCCGCTGAATTTATACAGATCCCGGTGAAGCTGCAGAATCATGCCGGGGCGAATCGGGATGAAATCATAATTCTCATGGATCGTGTTCAGCACGTCCCGATACCCCGCGATCTCGCGCTCGCTGCGGTTGCGCGGCGTGGTTTTATTCCGCACGATCAGCTTCAGGCGATCATCGGTTGTGATGATGCCTTCGATCCGGTTCGATGCCTCGGTGCTCTGGATCTTCGCGATCTCCAGCAGTTCCCCCAGCACATCCTCCTGCGCATCGGAAAATCCGCTTTGTTTGCCCTTTTGCTCGTGGATCTGGGTGAGGTACGAAACAATCTCCGGGGTCAAGAGCTTTTGATATTCTGCTTTGTAGGCAAATGGGCGCATTTTGTTTCCTCGCTAAAAAGGCATTTTGATCATGTTGTCTCTTCTGCTGCCATTATATTCTACCGGTAATGTTGCCACACGTCAAGTTAATTTGATCAATATTCCGAAAAATGATCAAATTAAGCTGCTGCTTGATAAAATGAAAGCTGTCCGGACCGGCTGAAAACTCAGCTTGTCCGGGCAGCTTTTCTGGAATCTGCATCGGCTCCGGAACGGAAAGTGCCGCCGGAGCATCAGTATCTGCTGTTATTTTGTTACAGCAATTTTTTTACCTCGCGGAGGGACAGGTTCTGTTCCTCTGCGATTTTTTTCAAATCCTCATACTCGGCCTTCTCGCGAGTTGAGCCGTAACCGGAGGAGCGTTTCACATGTACGGATCCATAGGGGGTTTCCCTCGTCTCAAACTCCCGGGAGAGCGTATACCGGCTGCAGGTATATTCCCGGATGCCGAGGCTGGTCGTGTGGCGGAAGAGGCAGGAAAGAAGCTCCTCCCGCTGCTCGGCGCGGCACATACAGGTCAGCATCACACCGGGGCGGCTTTTCTTCATGCCGATGTTGGTGAAATAGACATCCAGCGCGCCTGCGGCAAAGAGGCGTTCCTGGGCAAAGGCCAGCTCCTCGGCGGTCATGTCGTCGATGTTGCAGGCGAGCTCCAGAACCTGTTCTGTCTCTGCTTCGTTTTCACCGAGCAGCACGCGAATTACATTGGCGCGGGGAAAGTCCTTGAAGCCGGTGCCGTAGCCGATCCCGGAGACGCGCATCGGGGGCATGCTGCCGAAGTGCGTGACAAAGTGTTTCAGCAGGGCGGCCCCGGTGGGGGTGCAGAGTTCTCCGAGAATGTCCCCGGTATAGATGGGGATCCCCTTGAGCAGTTCCTGTGTCGCCGGCGCCGGGACCGGAAGCACGCCGTGGGCACAGCACACGGTTCCGCTGCCGACATGAACCGGTGAGGCAAAGACCTTCTCGGGTGCCAGTTCGTGCATCAGGTAACAGACCGAGACCACATCCGCCATGGCATCCAGGGAGCCAACCTCATGGAAGTGGATGTTCTCCATGGGGTGACCGTGGACATGGGCTTCCGCCGCGGCGATCAGGTCATAGACTGCCAGAGCGTTCTGAATGACGTCGGCAGGAAGATCGAGGGCACCGATGAACGCCCGGACCTCGGTAATGGACGTGTGGTGATGGTGATGATGGTGGTGGGGCTCATCGGAACTCTCCGCGGCGGCATCGGCGACCGGCGTGTGACCGTGCTCGTGATCATGGTGATGCTCGTGCTCATGATGATGTCCGCCGTCATGGCAGTGCTCGCCGTCGTGTTCGTGTGCCTGTGCGGGTTCTTCACCTTCCACATGCCCGCCGATGGTGACGGTGACATGGCTGCCGGAGATGCCGCACTTCTGATCCTTTCGGACCGACAGAACGGCTTTTCCGTCAAAGGCGCGGTTCAGAGTGTCCAGAACCGCCTCGGGCTGTTCATGCAGTTCCAGCAGAGCGGCGGTCAGCATATCGCCGGCGGCGCCCATGCTGCAATCCAGATAAAGCGTTTTCATATCTTCAATACCTCGTTCATACTGCCGGTGCGATAGCCGGAGAGATCCAGCGTCACATAGGAAAAGCCGTATTCCTTCAGCGTGGTCGTGATCTGTCCCCGGACTTCGGGCGTCATGATCCGGTCAAATTCCTCCGGAAGAATCTCGATCCGGGCCAGGTCACCGTGGATGCGGACCCGGAACTGCCGGAACCCGAGGTCCAGCAGAAGCTGCTCCGCCCGGTCCACCATGGAGAGCCGCGCATCCGTGATGGCCTCGCCGTAAACAAAACGGGAGGCCAGACAGGCAAAGGAGGGCTTGTCCCAGGTGGGGAGCCCAAGCTCCTTCGAGAGGGTACGGATGTCCGCCTTGCTGAGCCCGGCATCCAGCAGGGGGCTCAGAACGCCAAGTTCCCGGATCGCCCGCATGCCGGGGCGATAGTCGCCGGTGTCATCGGTGTTGGAACCTTCCGCAACATGGGAAATCCCGGCTTCTTTGGCCGCTTCGATGATCCGGCCGAAGAGCATGCGCTTGCAGTGGTAACAGCGGTCCGGCGGATTGTGACGGACGCTGTCAAGATCCAGCGCCTCCGCCGGAATGACGATCTGCCGGATGCCTGCTTCGCGGCAGAAGTCGGAGGCTTCTTTCTGCTCCCGGGCCGGGACAAAGGGCGGCGCGGCCGTCACGGCGATGGCGTGGTCTCCCAGAACATCGTGCGCGACCCGCAGCAGAAAGGTCGAGTCCACGCCCCCGGAAAAGGCGACCGCGAGGCTGCCGAGTTCCTGAAGACGGCTGCGGAGCGCGTCATATTTGGTATGCAGTGTATCCATAGACGACCGGGCTTTATTTCAGGTGGTTGATCATGCTGGCCATGTAGCCGGCGCCGAAACCGTTGTCGATGTTCACGACGGAGACGCCGCTGGCACAGGAGTTAAGCATCGACAGCAGCGCCGCGATCCCGCCCAGAGAGGCACCGTAACCGATGCTGGTGGGGACGGCGATCACCGGGCAGTCGGCCAGACCGCCGATCACCGAAGGAAGGGCGCCTTCCATGCCGGCGACGGCGACGATACAGCGGGCGCTCATGATGGCGTCCATATGGGAGAGCAGACGGTGAATCCCGGACACCCCGACATCATAGAGGCGGACGACTTCGTTGCCCAGAACTTCGGCGGTGATGGCGGCTTCTTCGGCCACGGGGATGTCGCTGGTGCCGCCGGTGGCGACGACGACTTTCCCGACGCCGGTGGGCGACGGCATTACGCCGATGACGCCGGTGCGTGACAGCTCGTTATAATCCAGGGGAGCGGTCCCGCTCAGACCCTCCCGGACAAAGTCCGCGGTCTCCTTTGAGATCCGGGTGACGAGAACGGTCTTCTGTCCGTTCTGGAGCATGGTCTTTGCTATCCCGAGGATGTGCTCCTGCGTTTTCCCGGCGCCGTAGATGACTTCCGGCACCCCTTGACGGATGCCGCGGTGCATGTCTACCTTGGCGTATTCGCCGACTTCCTTGATCGGCTCCATCTTCAGCTTCAGGGCGGCCTCATCGGGAGAGACCTCGCCGGCGGCCACCTGCTGAAGCAATTCATTCAGTTCCACTTTATCCATGATGATTCTCCTGTCTGTTCGGTAGGAAAGTTATTGCAGGAAGTATAACATAAATCAGCCGTCTCACGCAATACGTAAAACGGCGGAGCTATGAAGGGTTCGGAATGAAACAACAAGAGAAAGCAAACCGCCGCGCGGACTGAAGAGCCTTTTCCTGTCAGCGCGGCGGTGTGTTCTTTCACTCGGCTGTTTAACCGATCACAGTGGGACTGCGGAGAATCATACGCCGTTATGTGTCTTGCTTTCTCAGCGTGTCATATTCCGAGAGCAGATCGTAGACCGCATCCTCGGACAAGACGCCGCGCTTCAGGTCCGACGGCAGAAGGCCGGCCTCATCGGCTTCAAAGTCTTCCCGCCAGAGGGATCCTTCATAGTATTCGGAGAGCGCCCGGATATCATCACGGACGGAATCGAGATGATCCGGGCAGACTTCGGCTGCGTGCAGGGCAAGGCTGATCCGGTCATAACGCTTTTCCATCTCGATGATGCGCCGGATCCTTTCCGTGATTTCCGTGCTGTCAGAATGATTCATGAACGGCCTTCCTTTCTGCGGATCGGATTTCGGATAAACTACCGGATCAGACCCTGGAAGCCGGCTGCTCCCAGGTTTTCATATAGCGCCAGAGATAGAGGTAGGAGATGATGACGGTCAGCAGATCCGAGATGAACTGGGACCAGACGAGGCCGTACATCCCGAGAAGGCGCGGAAGAATGAAGAGCATCGGAATGTTCAGCACGGCCCAGCGGAGAATCGCCAGCCAGAAGGAGACCTTCCCGTTGCCGAAGCCCTGAAACAGGAACACCACGAAAAAGCAGAAAAACATGATGACTGCGGCCAACGAGCGGATCCGCAGGAACCTGGTCCCGATCTCCAGGGTTTCCGGCTCGGCGATGAAAAAGCGGATGATCTGGGCGGGGAAAAGCTCGTAGAGCGTGATGCTGACGGCGGCGACGACAAGCCCGACTTTCAGGATACAGGCCATGATCTCCTTCACACGCCGGTAGTCCTTCAGGGCCCAGCTGTAGGCGATCAGCGGGACCATACTCTGGCAAAGGCCGATGCCGACCTGCTGCGGGAGCCGCTCTGCCTTCAGGACGATCCCGATGGCGGCGAGGGCGATGTCGCCGTAGCCGGAGGCCAGCTTGTCCAGCACCATGTAGTCCACGTCGAAAAGCAGCGCGCCGACGGTTCCGGGCATGCCGACCGTGAAGACAAACTTCTGATTCTCCTTCTCGGGAGCGGGGGCGAGGAAGCTCACGGCGATTTCCTTCTGCCTGCGGCAGAAGATCATCAGGCAGTAGAGACAGGAGATCAGGTTGGAGAGCAGGGTGGCGATCCCGACGCCGAGAACCTCGTTCCCCGGCGGCAGCAGCACGAACATGAAGAGCGGGTCCAGAAAGAGGTTGAGAATTCCGCCCAGCGCGACCCCGATGCCGGCTTCCCGGGCGAGGCTGAGACTGCGCAGCAGATTGGAGAACACGTTGGAGACGATGGTCGGGATGCCGCCGATGACCAGCACCATGAGCACGTAAGTACGCGCGTAGGCGTAGGTATTGGGGCCTGCGCCGAGAAGGGTCAGGAGCGGGTGCATGAACAGCAGCGTCAGAACCGAGAAGGCGACCGCGGTGAGCAGGCCCAGGCGAATGCAGTATGCCGCAACCCGGGATCCCTCCTCCCGCTGCTCCGTGGCGAGCAGCTTCGGCAGAAGCGCGCCGCCGCCGGTCCCGAACATAGATCCGATGGCGAGGCAGACGTTGAACAGCGGGAGAATCAGGGAGACCCCGGCCACCATATAGGGGTTGTTGGTCCGGCCGATAAAGAAGGTATCGGCCAGGTTGTAGATCAGGACGATGATCTGGCTCATGACGGCGGGAACTGCCATGGTGCGCACCGCCTGCGGGACCGTCATGGTCCGGAAAATCTCTTCACTGGTAAGCTGCTTTTTAGCCATTCTGACAGAACAGGACCTTTCTCAGAGTGAATACGGAAGGGGAGCGAAAAAGTGATTGATTTATTTCCAAAATATGATAAAGTGATTTTTGACAAATTTCAAGCGTTTTTTGCAAGATTGCATGATCAGAAAACCTGACGATACCGTGAGGACTGTTATGGAAAAAGGGAGGAAAACCGCCATGGAAAAATCAGTGACTTTGGAGATGATCCGGGATGCGAGAGAGGCGCTCAAGGGGGTTGCGGAAGTGACGCCGGTGGTCACATCGAAGCGCCTCGGGACGAATCTGTTCATTAAGTCCGAGAACCTTCAGAAGACCGGCTCCTTTAAGATCCGGGGCGCCTACAACAAGATCCGCCACCTGACCCCGGAAGAGGCCAGCCGCGGCGTCATCGCCTGCAGTGCCGGCAACCACGCCCAGGGCGTCGCCCTGTCTGCCACCCGTCTGGGGATCAAGTCCGTCATCTGTATGCCGGAGGGCGCACCCATCCTGAAGGTGGAGGCGACACGGGGCTACGGTGCCGAGGTCGTCCTGGTGCCGGGAATCTATGACGACGCCGCCCGGGAAGCGGAGCGCCTTGCCCGGGAAGAGGGCTATACCTTCGCCCATCCCTTCAACGATCCCTATGTCATCGCCGGTCAGGGAACCATCGGGCTGGAGATTCTGGATCAGGTGCCCGATGTGGAGCAGATCATCGTCCCCATCGGCGGCGGCGGACTGATCAGCGGTGTGGCGGTTGCGGTCAAGTCCATGCGCCCGAACGTCAAGGTCATCGGCGTTCAGGCGGCAACGGTGCCCTCCATGTTTGTATCCTTCCGCAGCGGGATGATCACGACCGTCAAGGACGGCCCGACCATCGCCGACGGCATTCACGTGCTGACGCCGGGCGATCTGACCTTCCGCCTGGTTCAGGAATATGTCGACGACATCGTGACCGTGAGCGAAGATGAGATCGCCGCGGCGATCGTGGCCCTGCTGGAGGGCAGAAAGACCCTGGCCGAGGGCGCGGGTGCGACCACGGTGGCGGCCTACCTCTTTGAGAAGGTGGACACCTCCCTCAAGACGGCGGTGGTCGTTTCCGGAGGCAACGTGGACATCACGACCCTCTCGCGCATCATTACCAAGGGCCTGCAGAAGACCGGACGCATTGTCCAGCTCAAGACCAAGCTGACCGACAAGGCGGGCAACCTGGCCCAGCTGCTGTCCTGCGTTGCCAATACCGGGGCAAACGTCCTGGATATCGCCCACGAGCGTGAGGACGCCAAGACCGAGGTCAACTCCTGCGTGGTGACGATGACGCTGGAGACGCGTGACCAGCTGCATGTTCAGGAGATCCGGAAGACGCTCATGGGCCACGGCTATCATCTCTTCGACTGAGCAGTTCCGACCTTACCATGCCGGACCGCAGACGGATGACCGGCAGACGCGCATCCTCCAAAACCGCGCTTTTTTCAGGTTATTTTAATTGAAAACAAACGTATAATTGCATATAATAAAATGAATGGCAAAGGCCAAATAACAACCTGACAGTAAGGAGAGAAGAATGAGCACGAAAAAAGTCATGAAGACCATGGACGGCAACGAAGCCGCCGCGTATGTCGCGTATGCGTTTACCGAAGTTTCCACGATCTACCCGATCACGCCGTCGAGCCCGATGGCAGACCACGTGGACGACTGGGCCGCCCATGGGAGAAAGAACCTCTTTGGCCAGCCGGTGCAGCTGGTAGAGCTGCAGAGTGAAGCCGGTGCCTGCGGCGCCATGCACGGCGCGCTGGAGACCGGATCCCTGGCCACCACCTTCACCGCCTCCCAGGGCCTGATGCTGATGATTCCGCCGATGTTCCGCATCGCGGGCTCCATGCTCCCCGGCGTCATGCACGTCTCGGCCCGTACGGTCGGCACGCACTCCATCTCCATCTTCGGCGATCAGAGCGACGTGATGGCATGTCGTCAGACGGGCTTTGCCCAGCTTGCCTCCTCCAGCGTTCAGGAGTGTATGGACATGGCGGCCGTGGCCCATCTGTCGGCCATCAAGGGCTCCATCCCGTTCCAGCATTTCTTTGACGGTTTCCGCACCTCCCACGAGCTTCAGAAGATCGAAGTCCTGGACTATGAAGACCTCGGAAAGCTCCTGGACTGGGATGCCGTCAAGCGCTTCAAGGATCACGCCCTGAACTCCGAGCATCCGACCATCCGCTCCACCCTGCAGAACCCGGACACCTTCTTCCAGTCCCGTGAGGCCTGCAACACCGCGTACAACGCCCTGCCCGCCATCGTGCAGGAGAAGATGGACGCCATCAACGCCCTCACCGGCCGGAACTACAAGCTCTTCAACTACTACGGCGCACCCGATGCAGAGCGCGTTGTGATCGCGATGGGCTCTGTCTGCGAGACCATGATGGAAGTGGTGGATTACCTGACCGCAAAGGGCGAAAAGGTCGGCATGGTGCAGGTCCACCTGTACCGCCCGTTCTCCGCCTGCCACCTGCTGGGCGCGATCCCCGAGACCGTGAAGACGATCACCGTCCTCGACCGCACCAAGGAGCCCGGCAGCGCCGGCGAGCCGCTGTTTGAAGACGTCTGCACCGCCTTCTCCGAGAGCGACCGCAAGGTGAAGATCCTCGGCGGACGCTACGGCCTCTCCTCCAAGGACACCATCCCCGCGCATGTCAAAGCCGTGTACGACAACATGAGCGGCGAGCAGAAGAACCACTTCACCGTCGGCATCAACGACGACGTCACCTTCACCTCGCTCCCGGTGGGCGAGAACATCGTCACCTCCGGCAAGAGCATCATCTCCTGCAAGTTCTGGGGCCTCGGCTCGGACGGAACCGTCGGCGCCAACAAGAACTCCATCAAGATCATCGGCGACAACACCGACCAGTACGCCCAGGCCTACTTTGAGTACGACTCGAAGAAGTCCGGCGGCGTGACCAAGAGCCACCTGCGCTTCGGCCATGAGCCCATCCGCTCCACCTACTACGTCACGATGGCGGACTTTGTGGCATGTCACAAGCAGAGCTACATGAAGAGCTTTGACATTGTGAGCGAGATCAAGGAAGGAGGCACCTTCCTGCTGAACACCGACTGGGATATGGCGGGCCTTGAAGAGCATCTGCCCAACCGGGCCAAGCGCATCATCGCCCAGCGCGGTCTGAAGTTCTACACCATCGACGCCACCGATATCGCCGCGAGAATCGGCCTCGGCAACCGCACGAACACCGTGCTGCAGGCGGCCTTCTTTAAGCTCTCCGGCGTCATGCCCATCGACGAGGCTGTGGAGTATATGAAGCAGGCCATCGTGAAGACCTACTCCAAGAAGGGCGAGAAGATCGTCAACATGAACTGCGCCGCCGTGGATGCCGGTCTCGACTATGTCCACGAGGTTCAGGTGCCCGCGGCCTGGGCGGATCTGAAGGATGAGGAAATCGTCATCGATCCGAGCCTGCCCAAGTACATCCGCGAGATCCAGATTCCGGTGAACAACCAGTACGGCGACAAGATCCCCGTCTCCAGCTTCATGGACTATGCCGACGGTGTCTCCCCGGTGGAGACCTCCAAGTACGAGCGCCGCGGCATCGCCACGAACGTGCCGAAGTGGATCCCCGAGAACTGCATCGGCTGCAACATGTGCTCGTTTGTCTGCCCGCATGCCGCCATCCGTCCCTTCCTTCTGACCGAGGAAGAGAAGGCCGCCGCCCCCGAGGGCATGGTGACCAACAAGGCCGTCGGCAAGGGCTTCGAAGGCTACACCTACCGCATCCAGGTCGATCCGGTGGACTGCCAGGGCTGCTCCTCCTGCGCCAACGTCTGCATGGCGAAGAACAAGGCCCTCGTCATGGAGCCGCTGGAGAGCCAGATGCACGAACAGCCCAACTGGGACTACCTCATCAGCCTGCCCGAGAAGAAGAACCCCATGAACAAGTTCACCGTCAAGGGCAGCCAGTTCGAGCGGCCGCTGTATGAGTTCAACGGCTCCTGCGCCGGCTGCGGCGAGGCTCCGTACATGAAGCTCATGACCCAGCTCTTCGGCGAGAGAATGTACATCGCGGACGCCACCGGCTGCACCTATGTTGTCGGCTCTTCCACCCCGGCCTTCCCCTATGCCAAGACGGCCAAGGGCTACGGCCCCGCTCCCTCCAACTCCCTGTTTGAGAATAACGCCGAGTACGGCATGGGCATGTATCTGTCGGTTGCCCAGATGCGCCGCCAGGCCAAGATGCACGCCGAGGCCGCACTGAAAGCCACCGAGGACGAGGCCCTGAAGGCGGCCCTCGTGGCCTGGCTGGAGAAGGGCGATGACCCGGATGAGACCAGAGCGGTCTCCGACGCCCTGAAGGACGTGCTCGCCGCGACCAAGGACGAGAGTGCGGATGTCCGCTTCCTGAAGGACCGCACCGACGCGCTTGTGAAGAAAGCCATCTGGATGTACGGCGGCGACGGCTGGGCCTATGACATCGGCTACGGCGGCCTGGATCACGTCCTGGCCTCCGGCATCGACGTGAACATCCTGGTCGTGGACACCGAGGTTTATTCCAACACCGGCGGACAGGCCTCTAAGGCGACCGCCATCGGCGCCACGGCACAGTTTGCCAACGCCGGCAAGGAGACCGCTAAGAAGGATCTCGGAAGGATCGCGATGGCCTATGACAACGTCTATGTGGCGAAGGTCGCCATGGGTGCCAACCCGGCGCAGCTGGTCACCGCGCTGAAGGAAGCCGAAGCGCACAAGGGCCCGTCCCTGATCATCGCCTACGCCCCCTGCATCAACCACGGCATCTCCAACGGCATGGGCAAGGCCCAGCTGGAAGAGAAGCTGGCGGTGGAGTGCGGATACTGGCCGCTGTTCCGTTACATCCCGGAGAACATCGACGAGGGCAAGAACCCGTTCATCCTCGACAGCCGCGAGCCCAACGGCAAGCTGCGTGAGTTCATGATGGGTGAGGTCCGTTTCGCGGCCCTGACCAGAACCTTCCCCGAGCGTGCCGAGGTCCTCTTCAAGGCGGCCGAGGAGCAGTGTGCCAAACGCTACGCCACCTACAAGGCCATGGCGGACTGATCCGAAAGTCCGGAATCGAGCAGCCATCAAAACAGAATTATTTCGTTTACCGGGACGGCATGACCTTCGGGTCATGCCGTTCCCACGTTCGGAGACTGCCGGATCCCGGGGCCTGAGAACAGAAAGCCCCAGGGATGCCAGACAGGCATCGGAGCTGCAGAGCCTATTGACAAAACGCGGCGGGTCGTGTATCTTCGGGCTGATGCCTCACGGCGCTGTGCAGGGTTTCCTGATGCGGATGACAGAGAAGACCCGGTTCGGAACTGCCCGCGGGCATCAAGAAGAAAAGAGGAGAATTTGAGTCATGAAAAGTACGAAAAAAAGCGGGATTGCACTGATCCCGTTCCTGGTCTTCATCGTGGTCTACCTCGGCGCTGGCCTGATTTACCAGGCCAGGGGAGAGGAGATGGCCTTTTACATGTTCCCGTCGGTCACGGCCATGTTCCTTGCGGTTCTGGTTGCGTTCTGCATGGGAAAAGGCTCCATCAGTGAGAAGTTTGAGACCTTTGCCAAAGGCGCGGGCAACGTGGATGTCCTGACCATGCTGGTCATCTACATGCTGGCAGGGGCGTTTGCCAATGTTGCCGGTAGCATGGGGGCCAAGGATGCCACCGTCAACCTCGGCCTCGCCCTGGTGCCGCCCGCTCTGCTGGCGGCCGGCCTGTTTGTGATCGCCGCCTTCTTCGGCACCGCCACCGGCACCTCCATGGGCACCATCTCGGCCCTGATTCCCATTGCCATCGGCGTGGCGGAGAAAGGGAATCTCTCCACCACCATCGTTATCGCGGCGGTTGTCGGCGGGGGAATGTTCGGCGACAACCTCTCGATGATCTCCGACACCACCATCGCCGCCACCCGTTCCCAGCGTGTTGAGATGCGGGATAAGTTTCGCGTGAACTTCCTCATCGCGCTGCCCGCTGCGGTGATCACGCTCATTCTGCTGCTGGTCTTCGGGCGGCCGGAGAGCGCCGCCCCCCTCGGCGATCTGTCCTATAACATTCTGAAGATCGTTCCGTATCTGGCTGTTCTCGGCCTGGCGCTGTGCGGCATGAATGTGTTCGCCGTTCTCGTGATCGGCATTTTTGCCGCCGGTATCATCGGCATCCTGACCGGATCCATGGACATTGCGGGCTTTGCCCAGGCCATTTACGACGGCTTCTGCGGCATGAACGAGGTCTTCTTCCTGACGCTCCTGTGCGGCGGCATGTCTGCCATGATCGCAAAGAACGGCGGCATCAACTGGATCATCGAGAAGCTGCGCGGCGTCATGAAGGGCAACAAGTCC
>JAGAFT010000058.1 GCA_017627975.1 Oscillospiraceae bacterium | reverse complement strand
TGGCCGTGCCATTCAAGGTACTCGCTCTGCACGCCGGAATAGTGCTGCAGACCGTAGATGATGCCGGGAACGCTGCGCGGCAGCGCGACCTCGGTATACGGCACGCCGTAACCCATCGTGTCGCAGGCCCGGATGCGCACCGGGATTCCCGCTTCTTCCGAGAGCTTCATCAACTCGTTGACAAAGGGCACCACAAAGCCGTAGAAGTCCGCCCTTGTCACGTCCTCCAGATGGCAGCGCGGCATAACGCCGGCATCGAAGGCATCCTTCACGGTGGCGAGATACATCTCCATGGCTTCCCTGCGCGTCTTCTTCAATTTCTTGAAGATGTGATAGTCGCTGCAGGAGACCAGGATGCCGGTCTCCCGGATGCCCAGGTCCTTGACCGCCTTGAAGTCCTCACGGCTGGCGCGGATCCAAGTGGTGATCTCCGGGAACTTCAGCCCCAGATTCCGGCAGCGTTCGATGGCCTCACGATCTTTTTTCGAATAGATGAAGAACTCCGTCTGGCGGATAATTCCATAGGGGCCGCCGAGCTTCGACATGAGCTTGAAAAGCGTCTCAATCTGCTCCGGTGTATACGGATGAAAGGCCTGCTGTCCATCCCGGAAAGAGGTATCGGTGATCCAGATATCCTCCGGCATCGAGATCGGCACACGCCGGTGGTTGAAGGCGACCTTGGGGATCTCTTCGTAATTATAGACATCCCGGTACAGAACCGGGTCTTTGACATCCTGCAGAGAATAGCGATAATCGTTCTCTTCGAGCAGATTGGTTTTGGTAGACAGTTCCAGCATTGGGTTCCTCCTCGCTGTGCTTTCGCGCACGCGTGTTTTGCCATGATTGTGTAATTGTATGCAATTATACGCGCGTGTTCTGAAAAAGTAAAGAATTATTTTAAAAAATTATCTGCGATCGTCCGCGGCGTTTTTCTCTTCAGAATTCTTCAGATTCATTCGATTGCTTTTTCTGCCGCCTCAGGGTAGAATAACGGTGAAAACAGGTCTCTTCCCTGAAGAAGCGGCCTGGTTCGTGCTGAAAAGCGTTCCATCGGAAAGGAGGTCAGAAGATGCTGACCTGTCCCAACTGCGGCACAAGCCTGCAATGCGACGATACATCCCGGCAGATGATCTGCGAAGTCTGCGGCGAAGTGTTTGATCCGGACACTTCCAGCTCCATACCGGAAGAGCTCCCGGCAGAAGATGCGGCCAGTAAAGGTCACGCAGGCCGCCACCTGAAGAAAACCGCGCCCGCTTCCTTTTTCTTCGGCCCGAAGCGCTTTCTTGTCCTTTCACTGGCGCTTTCCGTCCCCGTGTTTCTGCTCCTGAGTCTTTTTCTTCCGATGACGCCGGCGCTCTCCCTGGTTCTCTCTGTCATGTTTCTTCTGGCGGGTTCCTGGATCTGCAGCCTGCTGATGAGGTCTCCGTGGATGCAGAATAAAAACGGCGTCGCTTCTCTCCCCCGCGTCTCTCTGCGCCGGGCCCGGAAGCTGAGCTTTTTCCTCACGGCAGCCGCTCTGCTGCTAAGCGCTGCGGTTCTGCTCTTCGCGCAGGGGAACAGCCGCCTGTTCTATTATGCCGGCATGCTGGATGCCGCGGTCCTGTTCTTCCGCTTTGCCGGGCTCTTTCATTTCCGCCTGCTGCTTTCAAGACCTGAGCCGCTCCAAGCGCCCCGGGAAGGAGGCGAAGAAGATGTCTGAACGCCGGGTTCGCAGACTTCTCTCTCTGTTTCTGCTCCTCTTTCTGCTTCTGCCGCAGCTGCGTGCTCTCGCTTTCGCAGCGCCGAAGAGCGGCACGGATCCCTATCTCAACATGCCGAACTTCGGAAGCATCACCGAGACCGGCCTGACTTGGAAAAACTCAAAAACCGGTTTCCGCGTCGTCATTGACGATGATATCGACCTGCTGACCTCCGCGGAGGAACGGAAGCTGCTGGAGGAGATGATCCCCCTGACGGAATACGGCAGCGTCGCCCTTTGGTCCACGCGAGGCGAAGACGCAGATGTCCAAACCCAGGCCGAAGAAAAGCGCCGCAGTCTCTTCGGTGAGGAGAGCTCCTGCATGCTGGTGATCAACAAGGCGTCCCAGCGGCTTTCCATTCACCCCGGCGGCAGCCTCGCCGGGCTGATCAGCGCCGCGCAGGCTGACCGCATTGTCTCCCGCGCAGACAAAGAGCTGGCGCGCGGCCACTTCTTCAGTGCTGCCTCCGATGCGTTTTCCCGGCTCGCCGGTCTGGCAGGCAGCACGAAATCGGCCGCTTCCCTTCGGGTATTCTCCACGCTCTTTCTCGCTCTGATGATCGGTCTGACGCTGGCCGGTGTCTTTGTCCTCTTTAGGAGCCGCCAGAGCAGGCATTTTGAGTAACAAATCGAGCGGGTATTTTCTCCGCTGGCCGCTTCCGTCTCTTGACGCCCGGCCCACGGAGGGAGTATGATAGCGCTCAGAATCTCCGGGGCAGCCCGGAGCGGAAAGGATCGTATTTGAAAATGGGACAGATAATTCGTGCGGTCGCCGCGGACGACATGATCAAGATCGCGGTGATCTCTGCACCGGAAATGGTAGAAGAAGCAAGAGCCGTCCACGGGCTCAGTCCGACCGCCTCCGCGGCGCTCGGCCGGGCGCTTTTGGGTGCTTCCCTGCTCGGCAATGCAATGAAGGGCGAAAAAGATACGCTCACCCTTCGGCTCAGCGGCGGCGGACCGGTGGGAAACGTGGTGGCGGTCTCCGACAGCGCCGGAAATGTCCGCGGCTATGTGGATGAGCCGTCAGCGGATCTCCCGACAAGGCCGGACGGGAAACTGGACGTTGGCGGCCTGATCGGCCGGGACGGGACGCTCACCGTCAGCCGGGACCTTGGTCTGCGCGAGCCTTATATCGGCAGTGTCGAACTCATCTCCGGCGAAGTGGCGGAGGATCTCACCGCCTATCTGGTGGAGAGCGAACAGGTTCCCTCTGCCTGCGGTCTCGGCGTACTTGTCGGGACAGACAAGCACATTCTCGCCGCAGGCGGATTTCTGGTGCAGCTTCTTCCCGGTGCGCCGGAGGAACTCATCCAGAAGATCGAAGACAACATCTTCATGATGGATCAGCTCACCACAATCCTGAACGAGGACGGGGCGGAAGAAGTTCTGCATCAGGTGCTCCGCGGTCTGGAGCCCGAGATTCTGGCGAGGGATGAGGTGAACTACCGCTGCTACTGCAGCCGGGAGCGCATCGAGGCCGCCCTGCGGAGTTCCGGCGACGAGACGCTTCAGGAGCTAGCCTCCGAAGGAAGCCCCACCGAGGTCACCTGCCAGTTCTGCGGCAAGCAGTACATCTTCACACCGGAAGAGCTCCTCGCCCTGCGGACCGAAGCCGGGACAGAGCCCTGAACCGGGAACTGCCGAGAACCAATCGATTGATAGAGAACATCACCCCTCTGCGTCATTTTCCTTCGACGCCGAGGGGTGATGTTCTGTCCGGGTCTGATTCTGTCGGTTTGATTACTCCTCCAGCCGTACGCCGTTCACCTGATGAACCGGTTTTACGCTTCCCTTCAGGAGGAGCTTTCCGTCCGGCTCCGCGTCAATCTCCAGCGTGCCGCCCGGCTGCTTCAGCGGCACTCGGACCGCGGCGCCGGATTCCGCCGCCAGATAAGCGCCTACCGCGGTGGTCCCGCTGGCACAGGAGGATTCCCAGAAAAGGGTATCCGCGGAAGGAACGTAGACCAGCGGTTTCAGCACGCCCCGCTCCCGATCCAGGAACATGAGGCCCAGCGCTTCGCTCTCCAGTTCCCTGCACCAGGCGGCGGCCAGGTTTTCCGCCTCCGTCCGCTCCATTTCCTTTTCCAGAATCACATGCGTAATGCCCGGGAAGCGGACGACCGGCCGTTCGCTTCCGTCAGAAAAGCATTCTTTCCCTACAGAGACCGGGCACGGCATTTCGACACAGCCCTGCCAGCTTTCGTCCGTCAGTCTCTTCGCAGTCACCGTCACCGGGTGCGGCGTTCCGCTCACGCGGACGCTCACTTCTCCCCCGTCCCTGCCCTTGCGCAGCAGGTACAGCACCCCGGCACTCATGGAGGCATTGCCGCAGAACTCGCCTCCGGCCATTCGCAGACCGATGCCGTCGTCCATATCATAGACAAAGCCAACCTGTTCCGCAGCCGGCTCCAGCGCCATCAGCCGCTTTGCAGTCAGCGGCTGAGCCGCCTCGGGTACGGGCGTCTCAGCCAGAAGGGTCATATTGCCGGTGGGATCCAGAAGCGTATAGGATATGGGTCCCGTCATCTCTGATAGTTCCTCAGGAATTGCTTGGTTCTCTCCTGGGTCGGGCTCCCGAAAACAGCCTCCGGGTGTCCCTCTTCGACGATCACGCCGCCGTCCATGAAGATCACATGATTGCTGACCGCACGGGCAAAGGGCATCTCGTGGGTGACAACCACCATCGTCATCCTGTCCTCGGCCAGCTGGCGGATTACCTTCAGCACCTCTCCGGTGAGCTCCGGGTCCAGCGCGCTGGTGGGCTCGTCAAAGTAGAGGACTTCGGGATTGCGTGCCAAGGCGCGGGCGATGGCGACGCGCTGCTGCTGGCCGCCGGAGA
>JAGAFT010000057.1 GCA_017627975.1 Oscillospiraceae bacterium | reverse complement strand
GGGAGGCCGCGGGACCGATGGGCGAAGCCAGTGCCGCGCTGGACGAAGCGCTGGGGATGGCGGCTTCGGAGGAGACCGTGTCATTCACGGAGGCCTACGCCGCGCTGGAGACGGCCATGGGTGCCGTGACGGCGCTGGCCGGTACGGATCCGGGGGTGCTGAATGCCGCCATCGGGGAAATCTCCGGGGAGATCAGCGAACTGAAGACGATTACGGATACCCTGTACGGGGTCCTCACCAGCCACGGCGCAATCCAGAGCTACCTGGAAAAGGTTGAGAAGATGACGGAAGGCCTGGAGGGGAAAATCCCCGAGGACTTCGACCCGGGGACGGCGATCCAGGAGCTCATGGACGCAGGAACGACCCTGAACAAGGGCCTGCATCAGCTGGAGGACGGGAACGCCGCCTTCCGGGACGGAATCGCGGAACTGGCGGATCTCGGCGGCTGGAAGCTTCGAAGACTGGCGCGGGAGCTGGATGCGATGCACGCGGCGGATCTGGCCTATTGCAACTTCGGCGGCATCGCCGACGGCTGTAGCGGCAGTGTCCGCTTCATCATCGAGACGGACGCCATTGAAAAACAGGCGAAATAACAGCCGGCGGACGGCATGTCCGACAGAAGAAAGCACCCTCTGATGCAGCTTCAGAAAGAGCGCATCAGAGGGTGTTTTGTCTGAATCACCGGAAAGGTTCCGGCCGGTTTAACTCAGGGGCAGGACCGCTGCCGCCAGGGGGTAGCCGCGGGAGGAATCCGCAAGGATCCACATCTCCTGGGTACTTTCGGCGCTGCCCTCCGGACCGGAGACGGAGCCGGTACCCTGTACCTTTGCGGCGATGAAGTTCTCATCCAGGGTATGAAGCTCCTTCACTTCGGAACCCAGGTACACGAATCCGTAGTTGAGCGGGATTTCATCCTCCTTTTCCAGCTCGGCGCGGGTCAGGGTGTCCAGTTCGCCGCCCGGCTCCAGATAGGGCTGCAGCAGATTGCAGGCAAAAAAGGAGTTCATGACGTGTGCATGCGCGTTCAGCCAGACATTGACCACGCTGTCAAGAAAGGCCGGGAGGTTCCCGGCGGAAGCCGGATCCACGGAGGGGAAGACCGAGAGGTCGGTGAGGAGGTTCAGCTTTCTCAGAGCCTCGGCATAGGCGCCGGCCTTCAGCTGTTCCCGGACCAGGAGCCCTGTCACGCTCTCAAGCTGTGACGGGGAATCGCGATAGCCTCCGAGCTCGGTGAAAGCGGCGATGGCGGATTCGTAATCGCCGCTGTCCTTCAGGCTGACGGCGGTCTCATACGCCTGTGCGCGGGCGCTCTCGGCCCGGGAAGCCGCATCGAGCACCGTCGGGACCGTCGAGAAGAGGTTTGCCGCTTCCACATAGGAAGCCCGGCTTGCCAGCGCCGCGGCTTCGCAGTAGGTCTGGAGCCCGGCGCAGTCCTGCCAGTCGCCCAGAGCGCCGAAGCACGCGGCCGCTTCTTCAAAGCTGCCCGCGTTCATCCACTCGGTTGCTCTGGCATAGAGCTGGTCCCGGCATTGCGCCCCGCGGGTGTCGCTGTCCCGGAACAGCGGGAGCGAGGTATAGAGGGCATAGGCCTCCATGGCGGCGCCGACGGCCCCGGCGGCGTCCCCGGAAGAGAAGGCCGCCTGCGCCAGGGCATCCTGTGCCCGGGCATGGCTGTAAGAGGTCATCAGGAGGCTGTCCTTGAAATCGCCCAGGGCACGGAAGCCGGCTTCCGCGTTTTCATAATTGCCGACGGCCAGCTCCTGCGAGGCCTGGGCGTAGAGCAGGAGGCGTTCGGCATCCTGAAAGCTTCCGGCCTTCTGAAACGAGGTGATTGCGACGTCGAATTTCTCCTCTGCCAGTGCCTTCTGGCCGGAACGCCAGGCCCGCTCCGCCGAATCGGCGCAGCCGCAAAGCAGGCAGGACAGCAGGGAGAGCAGGAGAACAAGGCAAATCAGTTTTTTCATATCGGTCTCCTCTCTCATCTGCGGATCAAAAAGGCGTTGGGGAGATAGCGCGAGGTGCCGCTGGCCGACGAGGGCCAGTTGAGGTATTCGCCGTTATAATACATGACCGTGGAAGAGCCACCGTCCAGGCTGCAGGCATTGACCGCGCCGAAGTCCAGCATCACGTCGCGGATATCGGCGAAGCTTGCCCCGATGCTTCGAAGCTGGCGGCCGTCGATACAGAGCATCAGCACGGCGCCGTCCGCGCGCTGCCCGATGGCGGTGCGTGGATTGATGCCGCTCTCCATATAGCTGCCGTATTCCGGCTGGCCGTCGACGATGAGCTGGGGGCCGAAGCTGGCACAGTCCCGGATGCCGAGCTCGGCGACCTCTTCCTTCTTGAAGAAGCCCACGTGCAGAACGTTGTTGTTGTCGAAGGCCGCGGAGGCGCCGGAGTCGGCCCAGAGATAGGCCTCGCCTTCCAGAACGGTGAGCCCCTCGGGGAAACCGCCGGAGCCCGCGCCGTCCTCGTCGATGAAGCCGCCGGCGTTGATGCCGCCCAGGGCGTCATAACGCGCGACCAGATCCTCCAGAATCATCCCGTTGCCGCCGAAGAAGCCGGGGCCGCCCAGGAAAACGCGGGAGGGATCCAGCACGATGATCATCGTGCCCTGGAAGCCCTTCTTCATCACGTCCACCACGAGGATGCCGTCGCCGTCCTCATCTGCCGGAAGCTCACCGTTTGGCAGCGGGCAGGTGACGGTAAGACGCCCGGAGGGATTGCTTGTCCCGTAGAGGCAGTCATCCATCGCTTCAACGATCAGACCGCCCTCGGTATCGTGAACCAGAAGCCGGAAGGTTCTGGTGATCTCCACCGGGCCGCGCGGCTGGTTGACCGAGGCGGAGGCCCGGACATAGGCGATGTAGAAGTTCTCCCGCAGCAGGTAGAGATCAAGAAACTCGCTGCCGTAATAGATGAAGTTGGAGTTGTGACTGTAGCTGCCGATCATCGTGACCTGGCGGAACCGGTATTCCAGAGCCCCGTTGGGGTCAACGTAGGGCAGCATTCCGTAGTAGCCGGACCAGGAGTCCATGCTGCCGGCGCTGAAGTGGAGATAGGCTTCGAGAAAGCCGTCCAGAAAGGGTTCAAAGCGCGCCCGCTGCGCGGCGTCGTCAACGCGCTGAAGCGACATGGCCTCGGCGGCGGTGTCCAGCAACAGGGAGACGCCGTCATACTCGCCGTTGCGCAGGCGTTCATCCAGCAGCAGACGGATCGTGCTGTCGCGCTGCTCCCGGGCATCCCGATAGGAGCCGAGGGCGTTGAAGAGGTTGATGGAGGCCTCCTGCTGTCCCCCCGCGGAGAGGGAGAGGGCCTGCTGATAGACCTGTTCGCGGTTGGCGTCGGCGCGCGCGGCGGCGTCCAGAACGCCGGGAAGCGCGGAAAAACGCTCCGCCGCGGCGAGGGACGAGCCGCCTGCCTCCAGGAGGCAGGCTTCGCAGTAGCCGTTCAGGCCGGCACTGTCGGAATAGGAACCCAGTGCGGAGAAGAGATCCCGCGCCTCGGTATAGCGGGCAGCGCCCAGCAGTACCCGGCCCTGCTCATACAGGGCACTGAGGCAGGCCGATGCGCGCTCCGTCGTGTCCCGGAAGCCGGGGAGAGCCCCGTAGATCTCCGCGGCGTTCTTCAGCTCGCGGATGGCTCCGGCATAATCTTCGGAACTAAGGGCAATTCGTCCCTCGGTCTCCGCCTCACGGCCTTCGTAATAGCGCAGCATCTCCGGTGCGTCCCGGAAGCTGTCCAGTGCGGAAAAGGCCCTGCGGGCGGTGTCATAGTCGCCGCTTTCGGCGGCACTTGCAGCCCGGCTGTACATCAGCAGGCGGCTGGCCTCCTCATAGCTCCCGAGCTCCCGGAATTTGGCGGAGGCGGCTTCATAATTCCCCTCTGCCAGCAGCGCTTCAGCATCCTGATAGTCCTTCTCTACGGAAGAGGTGAAGCCGGTCAGCAGCAGAAACGCACACAGCGGCAGCAGAAGAAGAGCGGATTTGGTTCGATGTCTCATTTGCGTCTCCCATCAACAGAATAATTTATTATACCGCAGGGGAGAGAAAATGAAAAGAACCATTTCTGCGTTTTTTATCAGGGGGAGAAACAGAGGAGAGAACTAAACCTATAAAAATACTAGGTTTTTAAAATCCGAAATTTAAGAACAAAATCGATGAAAAACAGAGATAATTGATTTAAAACAAATGCAAAACTTTTAAAACTCCGTCATTCTGTAATTAACAGCAATGTTTTTCTGTATAAAATGCTGATTGACGGGCACTTTGACAGCGTGATAAAATAAAACTGAAATCAAAACGCGCAAATGGGAGGCGCCGGCATGAAAAAAATGATGGTTCTGATTGGAAATTACGGCAGCGGAAAGTCAGAACTGGCGCTGAACTTTGCGTTCCGGGCCGCGGAGCGCGGTGAGCGCACCGAACTGCTGGACCTGGACATGGTCAACACCTATTTCCGCCTGACCGAGCGCGGCAAGCAGGTGGAGATGAAGGAAATCCGCCTGGTCTCGCCGAACTTCGCAAACTCCGGCATCGAGACGCTCTCGCTCCCGGCGGAGGTGCAGTCCGCCTTCGCGATGGACTGGGACACGGTCATCTTCGACGTCGGCGGCGACGCGGTCGGCTCCACCGCGCTGGGGCGCTACCACCAGGACTTTGCCGAGCTGGAAGAAGGCGCGCTGGAGGTCCTGAACGTGGTGAACATCCGCCGTCCGCTGGCCGGAACGGTGGAACGGGTCATCCGGCTGCAGGAGGAGATGCAGATCCACTCCCGCCTGAAAATCACCGGCATGATCAACAACACCAATCTCGCCGAGGTCACAACGGCCCAGGAACTGCACGACGGATACGAGCTCATCAAGGAAGTATCCCAGAAGACCGGTGTGCCGGTGAAGTACACCTCCGGGAAGAAGGAGCTGCTGGAGCAGTTCCTGGCTGAGGGCGGCCATGACCCGGCGTATATCGGCACCCCGCTTCCCATTGACATCTACATGCGGCGTGACTGGAACAGCTGGATCAACAGCCTTCCGGAGAAGCGCCCGCAGCAGCTGGAATACCTGTAAACCCGGCATTCAGAACCCGATATTCCACGCCGTTATCTTTGTTGATCCCCGCGGAAGGCGGTTTTTAATAACAGTGACTACCATCATGGATCAAAATTCTGAGAAAAGAGGTAGAGTTTATGGCAAAAATCACCGTAAGCATCAATGAGCTGGTCTGCAAGGGCTGCGGTCTGTGCGTACGGGCGTGTCCCAAGAACGTGCTGGAGCTGTCCCGGACCAAGCTCAACGCAAAGGGCTATCATCCGGCCGAGGTCGTGAGACCTGAGGACTGCATCGGATGCGCGTCCTGCGCGCGTACCTGCCCGGATGTCGCCATCCGGATCGAAAGAGACTAAGGAGGACAAGACTATGGCACTGACTTTGATGAAGGGGAGCGAAGCAATCGCTGAGGCCGCCATCCGCGCGGGCGCACGTTTCTTCTTCGGCTACCCCATCACTCCGCAGACGGAGATTCCCGAGTACATGTCCGCGCGTATGCCCGAGGTCGGAGGCTGCTTCCTCCAGGCCGAGAGCGAAATCGCGGCGATCAACATGGTGTACGGCGCTGCCGGTACCGGCGCGCGTGTCATCACCTCTTCCTCCAGCCCCGGTGTCTCCCTGAAGCAGGAAGGCATTTCCTACTGCGCCGGCGCGCAGCTGCCCTGCGTGATCCTGAACGTCATGCGCGGCGGCCCCGGCCTCGGCAACATCCAGGCCTCCCAGGGCGACTACTTCCAGGGCGTCAAGGGCGGCGGCAACGGTGACTATCACCTGCTGACCTACGCGCCGTCTTCCGTCCAGGAAGCCATCGACATCATGATGTTCGCCTTTGAGAAGGCAGAGAAGTACCGTATGCCGGTGCTCTTCCTCGCCGACGGCATCATCGCCCAGATGATGGAGCCGGTGGAGATGCCCGAGATGGTGGACTATAAAGTCGATCCGGAGAAGAAGCCCTGGGCCTGCACCGGCTGGAAGCCGGGCGACGACCCGAAAAAGCGCGGCGTCATCAACTCCATCTACATCGACACCGAATCCCTGACCGTACACAATGCCGACCTGCAGGCGGTCTACGCCGAGGCACGCAAGAACGAGCAGATGTGGGAGTGCTACAAGACCGAGGACGCCGAGATTGTCGTCACCGCCTTCGGCACGGTCGCCCGTATCGTAAAGACCGTTGTCGACCAGATGCGTGAAGAAGGCTACAAGGTCGGCCTGTTCCGTCCCATTTCCGTCTGGCCGTATCCCTATGACGCGCTGAAAGAAGCCTGCTGCGCCGATCAGGTCAAGGCAGTCCTGGACGTCGAGGTCAACGAAGGCCAGATGCTCGAGGATGTCAAGCTCGCCATCAACGGCGCGAAGCCCGTTGAATTCTTCGGCCACCTCGGAAGCCAGTTCCCGACCACCGCAGAGATCAGACAGAAGATCCTCGAGATGAAGGAGGGTAAGTAAAATGTCCGTCGTATTTGAGAGAACCAAACTTCTTACCGATAAGCAGTTCCACTACTGCCCCGGCTGCAACCACGGCATTATCCACCGCCTGGTCGCAGAGAGCAT
>JAGAFT010000056.1 GCA_017627975.1 Oscillospiraceae bacterium | reverse complement strand
CGGTCTATACCAGCGAGCTGGTCGACGGGGCATACACGGAACCGGTGCAGATCCGATAAGGCATGCATCAGCTCCAAAGTTTAGTACGGGAATATTAGGGGGATCTCCTGACCGGTCAGAGCATGGCGCTCTCGAGGGAGGTCACGGCCGTGATGTCGCGGGTCAGAGAGCTGTCCGTGACGGCGGTCCTGGCCAGGACCATCTTTCCGGCCTCGACAGAATGGGTCAGCCACACGCTGCCGCCGATGACGCAGTCGTTGCCGATATGCGTGTTGCCGCCGAGGATGGTGGCGCCGGAGTAGATGACCACCCGGTCGCCGATGTCGGGATGGCGTTTGATTCCCTTGACGAGGGTTCCGTCCTCCCCGACGTCAAAGCTCTTGGCCCCCAGGGTCACATGCTGATAGAGCTTGACATTCTCGCCGATGGTGGTGGTCTCGCCGATGACGACACCGGTGCCGTGGTCGATAAAGAATGAGTCGCCGATCCGGGCGCCGGGGTGAATGTCGATGCCCGTCAGGCGGTGGGCGTATTCGGTCATGACGCGCGGCAGGGTCGGGATACGCTCCTGATACAGCACATGGGCCAGACGGTAGGTGCTGATGGCGAGAAAGGCGGGGTAGCAGAGGATGATCTCGTCGATGCTGCGTGCGGCGGGATCCCCGCGGTATGCCGCTTCCAGATCCGTACCGAGCTGGCGGCGGATCTCGGGGAGGCTTTCCAGCATGGTACGCACGACGCTCTCCGGCCTCGCGGACGGAGGCAGAACGACCCGCAGGCAGGTCTCCAGGAGTTCCGCCGCCTGACGGAGGGCGTCCTCCCGGCGGATCGGTGCCGCGGCATGACGGGGAAACAGCGCCTCAATGAAAAGATCGGTCATCTCTGCCGCGCGTTGCCGAAAACCGCAGAAATCCTGAGCCTCCGGCTGCTCGGCCGCATCCAGATGTGCAGCGGCCGACTCAATCAGGCGTTCCAGCGTTGTCCCCATCTCACACCTCAAACATCGGGGAGGACAGGTAGCGGTCCCCTGTGTCCGGGAGCAAAACGACGATGGTCTTTCCCTTGTTCTCCGGCCGCTTTGCCAGTTCGACGGCGGCCCAGACCGCGGCTCCGGAAGAGATACCGACGAGGACGCCCTCCGTCCGGCCGATCTTTCGCCCGGTCTCGAAGGCAGCTTCGTTTTCGACGGTGATGATTTCATCATAGACGGCGGTGTTCAGCACTTTCGGCACAAAACCGGCTCCGATGCCCTGAATCTTATGCGGGCCGGAGATGCCTCTGCTCAGTACCGGAGAAGAGGCAGGCTCCACGGCAACGATGCGGATCTCGGGATTCTTCGCCTTCAGATACTCGCCCACGCCCGTGATGGTCCCGCCGGTCCCCACACCGGCGACAAACAGATCGACCGTGCCATCCGTATCCTCCCAGATCTCCGGACCGGTGGTCTCGCGGTGGGCGGCGGCGTTGGCGGGGTTGCCAAACTGATCCGGAATAAAGGCATGAGGAATCTCCTTTGCCAGTTCTTCGGCTTTGGCGATGGCACCCTTCATGCCGGCGGTGCCGTCGGTGAGGACCAGCTCGGCCCCGTAGGCCTTCATCAGCTGCCGGCGCTCCAGGCTCATGGTCTCGGGCATGACGATGATCACGCGATAGCCGCGGGCTGCGCCCACGGAGGCGAGGCCGATGCCGGTGTTGCCGGAGGTGGGCTCAATGATTACGGATTCCTTTGTGAGGAGCCCTTTTGCTTCCGCGTCGTCGATCATGGCGCGGGCCACGCGGTCCTTGGCGGAACCGGCGGGGTTGAGATACTCCAGCTTGGCCAGGACCCGGGCTTCGAGACCCTCCGCCTGCTCCAGATGGGTCAGTTCCAGCAGCGGAGTTTTACCGATCAGCTGATCAACCGATGTAAAGATTGCCGACATGTTGTGTTCCTCCTTAAATAAAAAGCCGGAAGGCCCATCGGGCCTTCCGGTCGAACTTACACTGCAGTCTCCGGGAACGCTCAAACGGGCATGACAAAGCGCGTGCGGCCACAGCGCACGTTACAACACACACAACAGAAAACGAAAGTGCTGCCGGCTTTGTACATGAGAACCCTCCGAACGGACACGGTTTGATTTGCTTTCTTTTTATACTACTATAGGGAGGATTTGTCAAGGGAACGCGGAAAAAGCTGTCTGCGAAACAGCCCGGGCTTTGCCGGGGGGAGTCCCTTTTCGGATTATGATGAGATGCCTTCCCGTGAAAAAGAGATTGACAGCAAAGCCCGCTGTTTTGTAATATGAAAGAAAAAACGGACTACTGTCGGAGGGACAGCTATGGCGGAGATCTGTTATCGTGCCAAAATAACACATACGGAAAAAACCGTTGAGCAGCTTTATAAGATGCAATACTATGTATATGAAAAACCGCGTATGCTGATCAGGACGCTCATCGGTTTTGGCCTTGTTCTTACTGCGGTTGTAACAACTGTTCCGAACTGGGTCAAAGCGCTGCTGCTTCTTGCCGGCGCTTGGCTGCTGGTGAGCCGCGATTTCCCGGCAGCGGTACGTGCCGACCGGGCTTTATCTGAACGCAAGGCCCGATTGCCGAATATGAACTACAGCTTCGGTCCGGAAACGGTGCACCTCACCGGCGAGGGCAGTATGGATATTCCTTACAGCAAGTTTACACGTCTGGTAGAGGACAGACAGTTTCTCTATCTCTTTGTAACACGAAACTCCATCTGTATGATGGAAAAGGATTCCCTGAAGCCGGCGGATATCATGGCGTTTGCAAAATACATGGAAGACAAAACCGGATTAAAATGGAGAGCGGAAAAGTCTTTCCTGAGTATGAGCATCTACGACCTGCGCCGGGCATTCAGAGACATGCGGGAGAAGTAAGCCGTGTAAAACAGAAAAGAACTTTGTCGTAACGTGCTGTCATGACAAGGTTCTTTTTTGTTTGATCCGTCCCTCAGGTGAGAGGCGTGCGGTTTATGGCTTTTTTCAACTGCTCACGGTATTCTGTCGGCGTGATACCGTAAAGTTTGCGGAAAGACTTGACGAAGCTGCTGTAATCGGAAAAGCCGCTGGCGAGACAGGCGTCCAAAACATTTTTGCCTGTCACAAGGCCGTAGCGGAACTCCTGCATCCGAAGATCCGTTATGTAATGACGGATGCTCTCGTTGGTGTAGCTCTTGAAGCTGCGGGAAAGATGCTCACGGCTGATATAAAACCGCTGCGCAATGTCCGCCACATTGAGCTCCGGATCTCGAAAGTGCTCAAGAATATATGTTGTGACCCCGGAGATGAGTGAGCTGGACGCGTTGGGCGGGACCGACTGGGAGGTGCTTACGACATGCTCAATGGTGAGTGTGAGTTCTCCGATCTGGCAGCGGTAAAGCTGGTCACGAAGACTCGAATCCGTCACAGAGGCGGAGGCGTTGATCCGCTCCAAAAGCTCCCGCAGACCCCATCGGCAGACGTCTTCCGCACGAAGAATATACAGAGGGTGAGAATTGAAAATCCGGTCCTGCAACATGCACTCGGAGAGCACCTGGAGCATGAAATCCGCGTCGACCTGGAGAATCAGACGCTCATAGCTGGAGGAATCGGACGGGCAGATCATCGTGTGCACCGTGCCGGGAGCAATCAGCAGCATCTCGTCGGGATGAAGGAGAAAGCGCTTGCCACCGGAGAGATACTCGCAGATCCCACGGCGCACGAGAATAAATTCATAGTAGGGGTGAGAATGTGCGATCGAGGAGCGGGTCTGCACGTTGACGTAGTAGCCGACCGAGACAAGATTGCGGCTCAGCTGGAAGTTTGCCGTGTCCTGCGTCAGATGCTGGTCAACGACGGATTCAACACGATGGTATGCCATGGGAAGTGCCTCGCTTTCTCCTACGTCACATTTTGCGGTAATTTCATCACAAAGAAAGGCTTGCAAATGTCTGTATATTTGGTATTATAACCAAGATAGAGAATAAATCAAGTGCCAGACATCGTGCATTTTCGCTGCTTTTGTATATTCTGCATAAATCAAACATCCGATTTTTGTGATATTTTCCTATCCGGCGCGAGGAAAATCTTTTTGTATCCACT
>JAGAFT010000055.1 GCA_017627975.1 Oscillospiraceae bacterium | reverse complement strand
GTGTGGATCACATGGGCCAGCTGACGGAAGATGTTCTGGTCTTCCAGAGCTTCGATCAGGGTGCGCTCATACTCGTCAGGAACGAGATAGCCGCCCTCGGTGTCCGTGCCGACCTGCAGGGCGTTCAGCACTTCATGGGACACGGACTTGGAGCGCATCACGTTCCAGAAGTTCCTGGTGTAGTCCTTGGTGCCACGTCCGGTCTTGCTGACGGGAGCTTCCTCCTCCAGCCTGGTGACAGGCGCGGAAGCCAGCGGCTTGCTGGTAGCCTTGGACATCTCCACATCGAGGGCTTCTAGCTTCTCCAGCCGCATGACCTCCTTGCCGAGCTTGTCCACTTCATCCATCATTTTGTTGAAGATGGCATCGTCCTCTGCGGACAGAGTGCCGTCCGTGCCGCGATGGCTTTCCAGAAAAGCCTTGGCGGCATTCCAGGTCTGTACGCGCTTGTCGCGCAGGTTCATGAGTTCATTCATAATGATCATCCTCCTCAAAGGTACTTGGTGCGCTGCAGGCGGGCTTCCGCTTCCGCAGCAGGTACACGGTTTTCATCGACCGGGGCCTTTTCAGGCTCAGGCTTGGGAACGGAAGCCATCACGCGGTTCATGAGACAGGCCGCTGCCGTCTTCCGGGCAAAAGAAAAGCCCGACACGTTTTGGGTGTCAGGCTGCGCATCGTCCTCGGCAAACATGACCTCGTCACAGAAACCGAGTTCCTTGGCTTTCCAGGCGTTCATCCACGTTTCGCTGTCCATCAGATGGCTCAGTTTGGTACGGGACTGACCAGTCTTGATCTGGTAGGCGTTGATGATGCTCTCTTTCACCTCGTCCAGCAGCTGGATGGCTTTCTGCATTTCATCGGAATCACCCATGGCTGCGGTGAAGGGATTGTGGATCATCATCATGCTGGTGGGGCTCATGCGGACATGAGTGCCCGCCATGGCAATCACACTGGCAGCGCTCGCCGCCATGCCGTCGATCTGCACGGTCACATCATGGGGATAATCCATGAGCATGGTGTAGATCTGACTGGCCGCGATGCAGTCGCCGCCGGGGCTGTTGATGTGAAGCGTGATCGGGCCGTCCCCGGAGAAAAGCTCCTCCTTGAACATGACCGGGGTCACATCATCCGCAAACCAGCTTTCCTCAGCGATCACGCCTTCCAGATAAAGGGTGCGGGTCTCATCATCGTTTTTGACCCAGTTCCAGAAATGACGCATGGGGATCACTTCCTTTCACGGGAGCGCTGCTCGGCTGTCTGCGTCGGTTCAGCCGGGGTCTGCGCCTTCATGGCGGTTGTAATGGGGATCATGTTGCCGTTGACCAGGTAAGCGTCGCCGCCTTCATCCTTCGGGATCGGGTTCTGGTTCTCCAGTGCCCGGATATCGTTGGCGCTCATCCAGCCGTTCTGGCGGGCAATGGCATAGCCCTCCATCCTGGATTTGTAATCGCCGCGCATCAGGCCGTCGATGTTGAACTGCACATAAAAGCGCCCCTTCTCCTGATCGGTGAAGAGAGCGCGGTTCATGGACTGTTCAATTCGGACGAGCCAGGGCCGGATGGTGTGCACGGCAAAGTCGATGCTCTGGTGCTCGATGTTCGAGAAAGTAGCATGCTCAAGGTTGCCAACCAGATGAGGCGGCACCCGGAAGATGCGGCAGATCTCATCTACCTGGAACTTCCGCGTTTCGAGGAACTGGGCCTCGTTATTCGGAATGCTCAGGGGTGTGAAGGTCATGCCTTCCTCAAGGATCGCCACACGGTTGGAATTGGAAGAGCCGCCATAGGCTGAATTCCAACTTTCCCGGACGGCCTTCGGATTCTTCACCGTGTTCGGGTGCGTCAGGATACCGGATGGCCGGGCACCGTTGGAGAAGAACTTGCTGCCATATTCCTCGGACGCGATGCCGAGGCCGATGGCGTTTTTCTCCAAAGCAATTGGACTGTAGCCGATAATGCCGTCGAAGCCCAGACCGGGGATGTGCAGGATGTCCTGCGGCTTGATTACCACGGTCTTACCGTCGCTGGTGGTGTAGGTGTACGTCAGGTTGCCCTTGCTGTCCCGATCCACATCCATGTGATCCGGGAGCAGCGGATACAGGCCGACCACCGTATTCTTTCCGCTGCGAATAATCTGGCTGTAGCTGTTTCCGTAGAGAAGTAGGTGCGCCAGCATGACCTCCCTGAAAACGAAGGAGGTCATTTCCGCATTCGGCTCATCATGGAGCAGATGGTACAGAGGGTGGTCTCCGGCTTTCAGGTTGCCGTCATCCGTCGCCTCATACACACCCAGCGGCAGGCTGGCCACCGTTTCCGAGATTACCCGGACGCATGCGTACACCGTGGAAAGCTGAATGGCCGTCTGGGCGGTGACGGATTTGCCTGCGCCGCTGGTGCCGAAGTAGAACACCGGAGCGGCGCTGACACTGTCACGGGGCTTGTCCCGCGCACGGAAGAGACCGGAAAAAGGATTCTTCATGTTGTCCTCCAATCTTATAGGCCGGAGCCCGTTTTCTTGTCATGGCATCCCTTGCAGAGCGGCTCCCAGTTCGTCTGATCCCAGAAAAGCCGCTGGTCGCCCCGGTGCGGAATAATGTGATCGACCACCGTCGCGGGCACAATCTTGCCCTCCGCCTGGCAGAAGGCGCACAGCGGATGCTGCTTCAGGAAAAGAGCGCGGGCTTTACGCCAGCGGCTGTCGTACCCACGGGCATCGGCACCGCCGCGCAGCCTGTCGCCG
>JAGAFT010000054.1 GCA_017627975.1 Oscillospiraceae bacterium | reverse complement strand
GGAGCCCGGAGCGGTCGCCGCCGGCGGGGGGGACGATGCCGGGGTGGAGGCGCCGCAGGCGGCCAGAAGCAGAGCAATCAGCAGAAGGACCAGGCACAGAGAAGAAAAGCGCGTTTTCATCGGCTTTCACCATCCTTTTCTCTATCCTACCATGCTTTGCGGGAAAAGGGAACAGGAAAAAACAGAATCTGGAAATCCCGGGGGGCGCGTCCCCGGCAGCGCCGCCGGGGATCCGTTCTTGACATCGTGAAAAAGCTGGGATATGATAAAACCGCTTTTTACAAAACGCTGCGCCTTTGTGTGACAGTTTTGTGAGAAAGGCCATGGTAAGATGGGCTCACAAAAAGAAAAACAGAAGGAGAAAAACAAACGTGAAAAAGGTACTTGTTGTTCTGCTGGTGATCCTGCTTCTCGGCGCCGCGATCGGCGGCTTCTTCATCTACCGGCACGCGTCCGCTACGATCGGCCGGAACGAGGCGACGCAGATCGCCCTGAACGATGCGGGGCTGGAGAGGAATCAGGTCTACGATCTGGATGTGGACTATGAGCACGGCTGGTATGAAGTGGACTTTGAATCCGCGCAGGGCGAGTTCTCCTACCGGATCGACGCCAGGACCGGCGAGATCCTGACCGGCGGGATCGACTGAAAGGAACCGACGGCCATTTGACGACGGCCGGGGATTATACGAAAAATCAAAAAACTATTGAATACAAAAGGAGAATGTGTCATGGAAAAAATCAATAAGCTCAGCGATCAGGATCTGGAACAGGTAGCGGGCGGTGTGATCACCCAGGAGGAGGCCCTTGCGGCGGCGATGAAGCACGCGGGCGTCAAGAAGGACCAGGTCGAGTTCGTGAAGAAGGTCGAGCTGGACTGGGAGCACGGCAGAAAGATCTACGAGATCGAGTTCTACAAAGACGGCTTTGAGTACGAGTTCGACGTGGACGCCGAGACCGGCGCCATTCTGAAGCACAAGAAGGACTGGGACTGATCCAGCGAAAGAGACACCACCGGGCCCGCGACAGGGCCCGGTGGTGCCTTTGTCGGGAGACGGAGGGAAGCGAAGAGGGCTCCTCTTTGCGCGGCTGCCTAATGATTTTTTAAAAGCAAAGGAGACAAAAAAGCAGGATTCAATAGACGCGGACAGGGCCGCCGTGATACAATTGCTTTAAGATGGACTTGCCATTTCTTGGCAGGCCGGACCGAAACTGTCCCTGGGCGACAGTGCGCATTTCCGGGGGACCCCCGGGAAAACAGGGCGTTTTCGGGGCCTTTTGTCCGGGAAGTACCTACACAGAACAGGAGAGAGAATATGGGCTTTATCGCTGCGTTGATCTCAACGGCGCTGTGCGCCGTCGTTTACGTCCGCATGTATAAACGGGAACTGCCGGAACCCATGGGCAAGAGAAAAGCGGCGGTCCCGGTAGCCTTCGGCGTGGTTTCCGTCTTGCTCTCCACGGCCCTGGTGATCGCCTTCGGCTTCGGGATCCGAGCCACCGTGGGCTCCGTTGCGGAGGCTGTGTCCAACCCGGTGCTCAGCTCCCTGGTCAGCAGCTTTCTGCTGGCCGGCTTTACGGAAGAACTGGTCAAATTTCTGGTGTTCCTTCTGACCTTGAAGATCTGCAAACCGAAGAGCGTCTATGAATACGGCATGCTCTGCGCCGGCGTGGGCTTCGGCTTTACCGGGCTGGAGGCCATGCTCTACGGTGGGCAAGCCCCGGCAGCCTCCTTCCTTCGCATCCTCTTCTTTGCCATGCACATGGTGTTCGGACTTCTCATGGGTCTCCATTGGGGCCTTGCCAGATACGCCAAAAAGCAGGGGAACCCCGGCGCCGGCAAGCATACTTTTCTGGCCGGTTTCCTGCCGGTTTTGTGGCACACCGTGTTTGACGCCTTCACCACGGTAAACCCGGCACTGCGCTTCGACGATGACACGGTGAAGATCGCGGGAATCGTGGCGGCGGGAGTCGTGCTGGCGGTCTCCATTGCGCTGCAGGCCCTGCTGCTCATCCGGTTCCGGAAGAATGCGGAGACCTACTGCGGCATGCTTCTGACCGAGCCTGCGGTCGAATAAGATTTGAAATATCCATAAAAAAAAGAAAACCGATCGGGAGGTAATTCAATGAAACAAGGAAAAAGAATACTGGCCCTGTGCCTGGTGCTGATCCTGGCGGCGGCTCTGCTGGCCGGCTGCGGCAAAAAGGCGGCCTATGAGGTCGTGGTGAACGACGCGGCGGGGAAACCGGTTCCCGGCGTCACGATCCAGTTCTGCTCGGATGCCGAGTGCATCATGGGCACCACCGATGACAAGGGCGTCGCCGTCTTCGACAAGGAAGCGGGCAGCTACACCATCCACGTGCTCAAGGTGCCGGCGGGCTTTGCCGCCGACGACACGGAGTATCCCGCACCGGCCCAGCCCGGACAGGTGACCATCGTCCTTAAGTGAGACGCCGCGCGGGGTGTGACAGATCTGTGCCGAAGAGCGCGATATGCTGTGCACACAAGAACAAAAGGAAAGGAACGATGACCATGAAAAAATTGTTGAGCGTAGTTCTGCTGGTGGTTCTGCTGACCACCGCGCTGAACGTCACCGCCTATGCGGATACGGGCCTCGGTATCGAGCCGGGCGATAACATGCCGGACTTTACTGTGCCCCTGACCGACGGCACCACCGCCACCCTCTCTGAGCTTCTGCAGGAGAAGGATCTGGTCGTGCTCAACGTCTTTGCCAGCTGGTGCGGCCCCTGTAAGAGAGAGTTCCCTGAGATGGAGACCGTTTACCAGGCCAACAAGGACCGGATGGAGATCGTCGCCGTCTCCGGAGAACCGGAGGACACTCAGGAGATCATCGCCGCCTATAAGGTGGAAAACGGCCTGTCTTTCCCCATGGGACTGATCGGCGACGAGCTGGGCTTTCTCAAGTTCTCCGCCTTCCCCACTACCCTTATGATCGACCGCAACGGCATGGTCGGCCTGGCCAAGGTCGGGGCCTTCGCCAGCCGGGAGGAGTTTGAGGGCTACGTCAATTACTTCCTGTCTGAGGATTACAGCGGCAAGGCCGTAGGATTCCAGAAGGCGCTGAACATCACGCCGATCGCCATCGGCGCATTGCTCGCTGGCGGTCTGCTGCTGGTCGTCGGCCGGTGGGGCATCCTCCGCAAGGCGGGCAAGAAGGGCTGGCACAGCCTGATCCCGCTCCTGAACGTCTACGATGAGTACTCCACGGTGTGGAACGGCTGGCTCGGCGTCCTGGCGGATCTGTGCATCCCGGTGGGCTTGCTCTGCAATGCGCTGGGTCTTCCCTCCACCGTCTATCACGTACTGATCGCCGCCAGCATCCTGATCGGTGTCCCGGAGGGCATCAAGCTGGCCAGGGCATTCGGCAAGGGCAAGGTGCTGGGCGTGCTGCTGGCGGTCCCCGTTATCAAAGAGATCGGCCGCCTTGTCCTGGGCTTGAGCAAACTGAAATTCCAGCCGGCTGAGGCTTGAGCGTCGGCGAAAAGGGCACAGTGTGAAAAACTCTTGTTCGATAGGAAAGGAGGGGTGACAAATGGAAGATAAAAAGAAAAAGGCGCTTTTCCATACGATCGTGTACGGGCTCGTCGCCTGGGTGGTGTATGGGCTGGTCTACTGCCTCGTGCGCGAAAACGTGAGCTTTTTCCAGGCACTGATCACCGCGCCGGGTATCGCCATTCTGTTGGGCGTGCTTGCCGGTACCTACATTGCCGAGAGGAAAAAGAGCGAAAAGGACGAGAAATAAGCAAAGCGGGCCGATGCGCACAGCGTATCGGCCCGCGGTGTTTCGGGGATACAAAGACCGGGGGAAGGCCATTGGCCTTCCCCCGGCGATCGTTTTTTCGCAAAGAGGATCGGCGATCCCAAGGGATTTTTCCCGCCGCTCAGACGGTCATGGGCTTTCCGTCCTTCCACAGCAGCTCCGGCCGGATCCGGGAGGTGTCTGCGCAGCCGGTATAGTTCATCAGAGTCCGCAGCTCCTGGTTCATGCCGGTCACACAGCGAACGACCCCGTCGGTTCCCTGCTCCAGGAGGGAGGGCATCATGGCCCGGCCGACCCCGACCGCCTTTGCGCCCAGGGCCAGGGTCTTGAAAACGTCCGCCCCGGAGGCGATCCCGCAGTCGACGAACACTTCAAAGCCGTCCACGTCCCGGACCGCCCGGCAGATCTCCGGCAGGACCATCAGCGGCGGCAGGGCGAAGGGCATCCTGCCGTGGTGGTGACTGACCAGGATGCCCCGGGCGCCGCACTCCACGCTTTTCAGCGCGTCGGACACGCTGAGCACGCCCTTGATGATGAAGGGCAGCTTCGTCGCCTCCGCATACTCCCGCAGATCCCTTGTGGTCTGCCGGGTCATCCGCTCGCCGAATACCAGGTCGTACTCGCCGTCCGCGCCGAAGATGTGGTCGATATCGAGGCCCAGGGCGAAGGCGCCGTGGGCTTCGGAGAAGGCGATCTGATCGAAGATCTTATCCCGGTCCGCGTAGGGCTTGATCACCCGGACGGTGGGGATCCCGGTGTCCAGAATCGGACCGATCGTCTCGTTTTCCCCCATGCCGACCCAGTTCAGCGCGCCGAGCTTCCTGGCGGCCAGGGTATACTCCAGCATCGCGTTGCGATCCTTGGCATAGCGGTACAGGTGCGAGAACGCGGGCATCATGATCGGCGTGCGGAAGGGTGTGCCGAAGATCTCCGTCTCCAGGGAGGCGGTTTGCGCGTCGATCAGCCGCTCCTCGATCAGAATGGAATCCAGATACCGGCGGGTAATGGCGTTTGCATCCGAAGGACGCGGGGTGTTGGTTTCACTCATGGGTAGGTCCTCCTTTTTTTATCGGCGCGGCCGGGACGGCTTCCCGCCCCCCGGCGATCGTCTTCCGGCGCGCAGGGTCTCCTCTGCGTCCGGTCCTTTTTTAAAAGCCGGATAGAGCCGCCAGGGCTCTATCCGGCTTGGATCCATGCTGCGGATTTACGCCCGTTCCGGGCGCGGGGGACGGAGAAGCTCCGATCAGTACATGCCGCCCATGTCGGGTGCGGCGGGCATGGGAGGATTCTTCTCCGGGATGTCGGCCACCAGGCTCTCGGTGGTGAGGACCATGGAGGCGACGGAGGCGGCGTTCTCCAGGGCGCTGCGGCAGACCTTGGTCGGGTCCACGATGCCCATGGCGATCATGTCGCCGTAGATGTCGTTGGCGGCGTCGTAGCCGAAGTTGGCGCTGTCGGCGTTGGCGACGGTGTTCAAAATCACGGCGCCCTCCACACCGGCGTTGGCCGCGATCTGCATGATGGGGGCCTTCAGCGCCTTGGCCACGATGGCGGCGCCGGTCTTCTCATCGCCGTCCAGGGTGCCGACCAGGCTGTCCGCCGCCTTGGCAGCCAGCACATAAGCGGTGCCGCCGCCGGGGACGATGCCCTCTTCCACTGCCGCGCGGGTGGCGTTCAGCGCGTCCTCGATGCGCAGCTTCTTCTCCTTCATCTCGGTCTCGGTAGCGGCGCCCACCTTGATGACCGCAACACCGCCGGCCAGCTTGGCCATGCGCTCCTGCAGCTTCTCCCGGTCGTAATCGGAAGTGGTGGTCTCCAGCTGGTGCTGGATCTGGGCGGCGCGGGCCTTGATCTCCTGGGGATCGCCGGCGCCGTCGACGATGACGGTGTTCTCCTTGGTGACCTTGACCTGGTGGGCCTGGCCCAGCATGCGCAGGTCGGCGTCCTTCAGCTCCATGCCGATGTCGCTGGAGATGACGGTGCCGCCGGTGAGGATGGCGATATCCTGCAGCATCTCCTTGCGGCGGTCGCCGAAGCCGGGAGCCTTGACGCAGATGCAGGTGAAGGTGCCGCGCAGCTTGTTCAGCACGATGGTGGCAAGGGCTTCGCCCTCGACGTCCTCGGCGATGATGAGGAGCTTGCGGCCGGCCTTGACGATCTGCTCAAGCAACGGGAGAATCTCCTGAATGTTGGAGATCTTCTTATCGGTGATAAGGATCAGCGCGTCATCAATGACGGCTTCCATCTTGTCGGTATCGGTGACCATGTAGGGGCTGAGATAGCCGCGGTCAAACTGCATGCCTTCGACAACATCGCTGTAGGTCTCGGCGGTCTTGGACTCTTCAATGGTGATGACGCCGTTCTGGCTGACCTTCTCCATGGCCTCGGCGATCAGGGAACCGATCACTTCGTCACCGGAGGAGATGGTGCCGACACGGGCGATGTCCTTGGAACCGGAAACCGGCTTGGAAATGGCCTTGACAGCCTCAACGGCTGCGGCGGAAGCCTTTTGAATGCCCTTCTTCATGACCATGGGGTTGGCGCCGGCGGCGAGGTTCTTCAGGCCTTCGCTGATCATCGCCTGGGCGAGAACGGTCGCGGTGGTGGTGCCGTCACCGGCAACATCGTTGGTCTTGGTGGAAACTTCCTTGATGAGCTGGGCGCCCATGTTCTCGAAGGCGTCTTCCAGTTCGATCTCCTTGGCGATGGTCACACCGTCGTTGGTGATCAGGGGAGTGCCGTACTTCTTGTCGAGAACGACATTGCGGCCCTTGGGTCCGAGGGTAATCTTAACGGTATCGGCGAGCTGGTTGACACCGCGCTCGATGGCCTTGCGTGCTTCTTCACCGTAAATAATCTGTTTTGCCATAATGATAAATCCTCCTGAATTACTCGATCACGGCCAGAATGTCGCTCTGGCGGACAATGGTGTACTCCTGCTCTTCGAGCTTGACCTTGCTGCCGCTGTACTTGCCGACCAGAACCTTCTGACCGGGGGTCACGATCATGGTGACTTCGTTGCCATCGACAAGGCCGCCGGGGCCGACTTCAACAACTTCATAAACCTCGGGCTTTTCCTGAGCGGAAGAGGTGAGGAAAATGCCGGAAGCGGTGCGCTCCTCGGCTTCGTTCTGCTTGAGAACAACTCTGTCTGCTAAGGGTTTGAGCTTCATATTCTTAACCTCCATGAAAATAGATTACATAAATCAGCATCGTTAGCACTCAAAATACCTGAGTGCTAACGATGCTAATAATACCACACTTTTCTTTTTTTGCAATACCCGAAATATAAATTTTTTGTTACGTTACATAGTCAAAGGCGGAACTGCGGTACCGCGGCCGAGGCCCTTCGGCACGATCAGCTTCAGGCCTTTCGGGATGAGCTTCATGTTCACGGATTTCGCCCGGAGCCCTTCTCCGTCCAGGTTGACGACATCCTCACGGTCAAACTCGATGGAGAGCTCCGTATCGCGCAGGTGCGTGATGAACTGCGGAAAGTCGTCCGCGTGGCCGGCGGCATATTTCCCGATGCAGCGGGCGAAGGTAAGGAGCGAGACCTTCTTTACAATAAAAATATCCAGCAGACCGTCGTCCAGCATGGCGGTGGGGGAGGGGTTGAAGCCCCCTCCGTAAAAGCGGCCGTTGCAGGCGCAGATCAGCGAATATTTCTCGTGGGAATCATAGCTGCCGCAGCGGACATGCATCCCGGTGGCAATGCCCTTGATAGCGTTTATGACGGCGGAGAGCACATAGGCTCCGGCTCCGCCGACCAGCGGCAGAGAGGAGTAGCGGTGGACTTCGGTGCCGATGCGGGCGTCGATCCCGACCGAACAGATGTTGGCGCTGTAGCTGCCGTTGCAGGAGATAAGGTCGATCTCCCGGACCTCTCCGTCGAGCAGAGCGTCCAGATCCCGGAAAAGCGCGGCGTCCGGCCCGAACATCCGGCAGAAGTCGTTCCCCGTGCCGGTGGGAAAGGGGCAGACCGCGACGTTCGGCAGCAGGGCGGCGCCGCAGACACATTCGTTGAAGGTTCCGTCGCCGCCGCAGGCATAGACACGGAGCGCTTCCCCGGAGGCGGCCTCCCGGCGGATTTTCTCGGTGGCATCGCGGGGGGCTTTGGTGACGTAGAGCTCCCAGGGATCCGTGCGATGGTGAAAGGCCCGCTGCACGCGTCCAAGGAGGTCCCCGGAGGCGTCCCGGCCTCCGGCGATGGGGTTGACAATGAACAGATGTTTCAAGGTCTGACTCGCCTTCTTACAATTATATTATTATGCAGTAAAAAGCGGGGATTACTTATAGTACATGAAGAGGTCGCACTTGATCATGCCGTTGTAGAGCTTGCGTTTTTTGTCCGCGGTCCTGCCGAAGCAGCGCTCAAACTCCGTATGAGACGAGAGCACATAAAGCGACCAGTTCGAAAGCCCGGACATGGCGGCGCCGAAGCCGCGATAGAGCTCTTCGGCCTGCTTCTGATCCAGAAGACGCTCCCCATAGGGCGGATTGGTAACGATGACACCGCGCTCGGTCTGACGGGCAAAGCGGCAGGCATCCGCGATGGAGAATTCGATCAGATGATCGACACCGGCCCGGACGGCATTTTCCCGGGCGATCTGAACGGCACGCGGGTCGATATCCGAGGCGAAAATATGGTATTCTCCCGTATATTCCGCCGCGATGGCGGCGGCTCTGGCCTGTTGCCAGAGGGCGGGATCGAAAAAGGCCCAGTTCTCCGCCGAAAAGCTGCGGTAAAGCCCGGGGGCGCGGTTCAGCGCGGCGAGAGCCGCTTCGATGGCAATGGTTCCGCTGCCGCAGAAGGGATCGCAGAAGTCGCCCTTCCCGCGATAGCGGGCGAGCTTTACCATCGCGGCGGCCAACGTCTCGCGCAAGGCGGCCTCGGTATGAGCCGGACGGTAGCCGCGCTTGTGCAGCGCGGTACCGGAGGTGTCGAGGTAGAGCGTGGCCTGATCCTTCCGAATCGAGAAACGGATCTTGTACTCCGCGCCGCTCTCCGGAAAAAGCTCCAGATGGTAACGGGACTTCAGGCGTTCCACGACGGCTTTTTTGATGATGCGCTGACAGTCCGGGACAGAGAAAAGCGTGGAATCCAGGCTGTAGCCGGTAACGGGGAAGGCCGCGTCCCGGGGGAGGATATTCTCCCACGGAAGGGCGCGGGTGCCTTCAAAGAGCGCGTCAAAGCTCACGGCGGGAAAAGACCCGATCTCCATCAGCACGCGCTCACCGCAGCGCAGGGAGAGGTTTACCGCGGCACAGTCAGCGAGACTGCCGATGAAAAGCACACGTCCGTCCTCGGCGCGGACCTCGGAGAGGTTCATGCGCCGAAGTTCATCGGCAACAAGCCCTTCGACGCCGAAGAGGCAGGGAACAGAATATTGAAACTGCAGATGATCGTTCATAATAAATAGTCTCACTTTGGAGTAGTTTGAGGCGAAAAACGCCTTAATTCTTATCATAACCCACAAATTGCGGCTTGTAAACAGAGAAACACCGGATTCTGCGGGAACATCGGAAAGCTTAGCACAAGCGAAGCCGAAATTGTAAAGATTTTTTAAATAAACTATTGATTTTTTTTGATGATTGCGTTATAGTACAGCATGTATTCAGGGTGGGAACGTTTCCACCTGTACAGGAAGGGTTCCTAATGGCAATTCCACGTTTGACATTCCTTGATATCCTGAAGGATTCTTACAGCGCCTACTACTCCATTCACGACAATCCGGCGGAGCTCAAAACAGAACTGCCGATTGCGTTCCGGGCCGATTATGCCTCCCGGGATGAGCGCTACTGGCTGACCAAGAGCGTGAAGATGTGGGGCAACGAGAAGAACGAATACGCCTATGTCTTTGCGGCGGATTCGTTTACACCGCAAGAAGCGGAGGCCTGTTTGGAATGGGCTTGGCAGGACGGAATGCCGAGGGTGAAACCCCATGGCGAGCACCAGTGCACCAACGTGAAGGTGATCTTCATCGCCGATACGGTAAGCCCGGAAACCGAAGCCGTGATCCATAAGAAAAGCCGGACCAAAAGCTATAAGTTCGGCCTGCACGGTTACAGCAATCTGCTTGCCGGTATTCTGGACCTCGGGACGGAAAAAACCGTGACCAACAAAGAAGGTCACGAGCTGGTCCCCTATTTCAAGAAGCTATTTGCTGCGAGAGCCTAAGCAAGACCCGAGACTCAAACGGCATATAGTGATAAAAACTATATTTTTCATCTAAGGAGTGAAAAGTGTGAGCGCATTACTTATCCTCGTCGTCGCGATCGTGCTGCTTGCTCTCGGCTACGTGTTCTACGGCAGCTGGCTGGCTAAGCAGTGGGGCGTAGACCCCAATCGCGAAACCCCGGCCCACACCAGCTATGATGGCAAGGACTTCGTCCCCGCCAACCCGGCTGTTCTGATGGGTCACCACTTCTCTTCCATCGCCGGCGCAGGCCCGATTAACGGACCGATCCAGGCTGCAGTCTTTGGCTGGGTGCCTGTTTTCCTGTGGTGCGTCCTCGGTGGTATCTTCTTCGGTGCCATGCATGACTTCGGCGCCCTGTTCGCCTCCATCCGTCACAACGGCGGATCCGTCGGTGAGATCATGAAGGACTCCATGGGTGTCAAGTCCCAGCGCCTCTTCATCATCTTTGCTCTGGCGGTTCTGATCCTCGTCATCGCCTCCTTCACGGCGGTTGTCGCAGGCACCTTTGTGTCGGTTGATCCCGCTGCCCCGACCTATGCGGCCAACGGCTCCACGGCAATGACCTCCATCCTGTTCATCGTCATTGCTGCAATCTTCGGCTTCTTCGTGTATCGCAAGAACGCCAAGATCGGCCCTGCCACCGTCGTCGGCATTCTCGGCATTGTCGCGATCGTCTTCCTCGGTCAGCACATCGGCCTGCACTTCAGCCGTACCTTCTGGGTGCTCTTCATTGCTGTGTACGTCACGGTTGCTTCTCTGCTTCCGGTCTGGATTCTGCTCCAGCCGCGTGACTACCTGAGCTCCTTCCTGCTCTATGCAATGATGATCATTGCGGTCATCGCCATTGTCGGCGCCTCCTTCACCGGCGCTGCCACCATGGAAGGCCCCGCCTTCTACGGATGGAAGAACCCGGCCGGCCAGCCGCTCTTCCCGTTCCTGTTCATCACGGTTGCCTGCGGCGCATGCTCCGGCTTCCACTCCCTGATCAGCTCCGGTACTTCTTCCAAGCAGATCAACAACGAGAAGGATGCCCAGATCATCGGCTACGGCTCCATGGTCATTGAGTCCGCTCTCGGCGTCATCTCCCTGATCGCCATCATGGTCGTGTGGAGCCAGACCTCCGCCGGCGGCGGCGACAGATTCCAGCTGAGCGCTCCTCCCACGATCTTCGCCGGTGGTATTGCCACCATGTTTGCGTCCTTCGCAGGCGAGAAGAGCTATCCGGTGATCTACAACCTGTTCACCCTGGCTGTCTCCGTCTTCGCTCTGACTTCCCTTGACTCTGCAACCCGTCTCTGCCGTTACCTGTTTGCTGAGCTCCTCACTCCGGAAGGAAAGACCCACGAGGATCTGACCGGCGCTGCGAAGTTCTTCAGCACCCCGATCGTGTCCACCCTGATCATGGTCGTCATCGGCTGCGGCATGGGC
>JAGAFT010000053.1 GCA_017627975.1 Oscillospiraceae bacterium | reverse complement strand
TTTTTAACGGTGAGGGTCCACCTGTTCCCATTCCGAACACAGAAGTTAAGCTCACCAGTGCCGACGATACTTGTCTGGCGACGGACCGGGAAAATAGGTCAATGCCAACACAGAGCCGCTCAACAGAGCGGCTCTGATTTTTTTAGCATCAGGTTTTCCTGATCAACAATACAGCGGATCTAGTTCAGAATAAAATCATAAGGAGGAACTACCATGGCAAACAAGTATGCAGGAACCAAAACCGAGAAAAACCTGTGGGAAGCTTTTTCCGGCGAGAGCCAGGCCAGAAACAAGTACACCTATTTCGCTTCCGTTGCGAAAAAGGCGGGCTATGAGCAGATCGCGGCCCTGTTCCTGAAGACGGCGGACAACGAGAAGGAACACGCCAAGCTCTGGTTCAAGGAGCTGGGCGAGCTTGGCAGCACCGAGGAGAACCTTCTGCACGCAGCGGAGGGAGAGAACTTTGAGTGGACCGACATGTACGAGCGCATGGCCAGGGAAGCGGAGGAAGAGGGCTTTCCCGAGCTGGCCGAGAAGTTCCGCGGGGTGGGCGCCATCGAGAAGGCCCATGAGGAGCGTTATCGCAAGCTGCTGAAGAACGTCGAGGAAAAGACGGTCTTTGAAAAGAGCGGTGTTAAGGTCTGGGAGTGCCGCAACTGCGGTCACATCGTTGTCGGGACCAAGGCGCCGGAGGTCTGTCCGGTGTGCAACCACCCGCAGTCCTACTTCGAGGTACACGAAGAGAACTATTAATTGCGCAGAGTCTGACAGAATATAAGAAGCAAAGCGGAGAGTCGGTCGTTTGATCGCTCTCCGCTTTGTCATAATCGGACGATATAGGCTTTTCTTCAATCACTTCTGCTCGACGGTCCAGTTGTTCAGATCAAAGATATTTGAGTTCCGCAGAGTGAGCCATCTTTTGGGAGACCGACTCTCATCCACATCTTCAAAAGAATACCTGTTGGAGTCGTCCGCTGTGCTCCAGTCCCGATATAAGATATGCTGCTCGCCGGCATACTTGCGCTCATCCGTGATCGGGGTATTCAGAAACGGATTCACCGGGGTTTCGATGAGACCGTCAAAAGCCTGGAGCGGGGTGTCTGCGTTTGTCATAAAAGCAGTGTCCGTTGTAAAGTCCCGGCTGCCAAAGTCCTTCACCATCAGAAGGGGATTATATGCCAGCAGATTCAGATAGTATTCTCCTTTATCCTCCTTATAATAGGAGGGAGCTTCTAGAACCATATTGAAATATTCTCCAAAATAGAACCCGTGATCCGAAACCAGAATAATTCTGGTATTATCCCACACATCATTTTCACGGAGATAATCAAACCAGTTTCCAAGCTGGATAAAAGCAGCCATCAGGGCATGATAATGCGTCATGAGAAGGAGGTCTTCGGCCGGCTGCAGCTCTTCCCCGCTCAGGGATACCCGAACGGCATGCTTTTCATCATAGGCCGTGTTATCCACTTCATTTTGCGGGATGTAATCCGGCGTCTGCGTCAGCATAGGCACATGAGTAATTTCATTGCTCATCATCAGGAAGGTGTTTTCCTGCGCTGCATCCGGGCGTGTCAGTTCAGGCAGGTGATTCAAGACGGCATAGTTCTTCAGAAAGTCAAGATCTACACCGCGGCTGACAGAGGGGGAGGCCGCAACCTGAGGGGTGTCGATGGACAGACTGTTTTTGGATGACAGATAGATCCCCTCATCATACAGGTCATCCTGCAGGAGCAAAGGAGCTGCCTTAAAGACGCTGAAGCAGAAGAAGTTTCGATTCCAGATCGCATATTCCATCCGGAGTGTCTCCTCTTCATACCCGGTGTATCGGCCAATGGTGTTATAGGTATGCATACCGGGATAATCGTCAAAGATGCTCAGATCCGGAGTCCACATGTAATTGGCAAGAGACGGATCGCATACCGTGACCTCATACCCGTTTTCATAGAAATTGACCGGCATGATTTTCAGCGCCTCGTTCTGCTTGTCTTTCAGCAGCACATCGGAACGCCTGTCGATTTCTTCCGGAATGTAGTCATACCCACCGAAGAGGGGCGGTGAGCCGACATTTGTTCTGGCCCCATAGGACAGCGTGTTGGGATAATATGTGAATCCGGCAAACTGGCGCTGCAGTTCCGGCCTTTCGTTTAAAACATATGGGACGAAAGCGTTGACGGCACGGTCCAGCATAATCACGATCACATTTTTCCCGGTTTTGCTCAGGGGAATCTGAGCCCCTTCCTGCGGCTGCTGTCCTGCCAGTGTTTGAAGCGTTTTGATCTGCCGGTTTGCACTTTGAATGTTCAACACCGACATCGCAGTGACCGCAAGGCAGCCGGCGATGCATACTGCGCCGATCAAATCCGGCTTTTTCCTCCAGAGCAGGTATAGCAATACTCCGGCGGCCAGCAGCACACCCGTATTGATCAGATAGCTGGATGCGGAATTGAGAATCGGAAAATCATACTTCAGCAAGGAAGACAGATTGCCGTAGTTTTTCCCGAAAAACATGTAGTCGATCACGGCCGTTCCGGACACGATCACGGCTGCCAGGCTGAACGAACGTTTTCCCTGTGAAGAGGACAGGCGGTAGAATATTCCGCACCAGAGCAGGAATGTTCCTGCGGCGAGCAGAGCGGAGCTTACGAGATAACGGAGGGGAGAGTGAAAATCCGTCATCTCCACAAATTCTCCCGGCGATTCGCGAATGACGGCAGAAGGAATCAGAATTCCCAGCAAAACGGTCAGGAAGATGCAGCAGGCATAGAAAACCGTATTAACCCTCCCGGGGGAAATCATATGGTCTTTCAGCAGATCTTTTTTCTTCCAAAAGCCCGCTGCAAAGGGAAGCTGCATCAGAATCGCAATCAAAGCGATTAAGATTCTCTCGCGGATACTTTCCGGCGGTTCCACCAGGCAAAACCAGACAAACAAAATGATGCCGGCAAGAGAACAAAGAGCATCCAGGATTTTCTTCGGATTCGGAATCTTATAGAAGATGTTCTTGAGCAAAGAAAACAGATTGTTGAGGGTCCAGTAAAAAACAAGGCCTGAGGGAGACCGATAGAGAAAGACAAGAAAAATCAGAGCCATCCCATACAGCTGTATTTTGCTTTTCAAAGGCATTCCCCTGGTGTAGATGGCGCCGGAAATGATATTGATCACGGTCATCAGGATCGGCAGCAGGTTCAGGCTGGTTTTACCCAGGTGAAGCAGCTGGTCAGGGCTTCCCAGATCACGGATCGGCCCCAAAGCGGCCCCCTGGAGGAGAGAAAGGCCGGAGAGGTAGCGATACGCGGCAATGAAAAAAGGAATTTCAAGCAGCAGAGAAAGAGAGCCCTTCAGAGCATAATAAGGCTTATAATTGTTCTGGCGGTAATACGTCTGCAAAATCATGAAACGCTCATCGCCCTTGAACATTTTTTTGATCTGGTCAATCCCGGGCTTCATCCGAATGGATTGGAGCCGTTCCTCTTCCTGCATGGCATCCGCTCTGCGATACAGCGGAAGAACAAGAAAATTCATGGCAAGGCTCAAAAAGATAATTGCCGTCCCGGGATGCTCCGTGATCTGATAGGCCAGGGAATAGATCACGTCAAACACAAGTTCCAGAGGTCCCAATATCAGTTGATATAACAGTTTTCCGATTGACATCTGTTTCGTCCTTTATCCGATCTTTATGCTGCCCGACGGTTATTCTCTGAGGATAGCAGTTCAGATCTTTTTTCAACCAGGTAATCTGCGATGGCTTCCACCGAGTGGCCGATATTTGCCCAGGTTTCTGCCCTGGCACGATCACGCCCCTCCTTAAAACGGTTTTCAGAGAGACATTGCTGAATCAGACTTCTGATATCCTCCATATTTTCTTCCGTCAGCTGCAGGCCAAGCTGATCGAGAATGGAAAATGTCCAGAGCCCATCTTCCAGCCACCATGCATCATACATGCCGTCGTCGAAGGAAGTATCCGCATAGATAATCGGTTTATCGAACACCAGGGTGTAGTCGAAAATGACACCCGAAAAATCAGAAATCAGGATATCCGAGCGATGCAGAACATCAAAGTTGTCGATGCTTCGATCCCACTGCAGCTGTTCACTTTCCGGATATTTCCCGATCAGGGAATCCAGCATCTCGCGCTCAGAAATAAAAGACTGCGGATGCGGCCGGATAATCACGTGAAAACCTGTTCCAAGAAGCCGATCAATGATTCTTGAGCCGTATTTGCTCAGAATTCCACTGGGACCCCAGGACGGAGCGAGAAGAACGGTGGTTTCATGCTCCGGCACAGGGGCAGTGTTCATCAATCTTTCCCGCAGTGCGTCCATATGGGGCAAGCCGGCAAGCCGGAGTTCTTTCTCGGGAAGGTGACGCAGTGCTTCCAGCTCCCGGATTTCCCGAATCTGGTATTCTCCGCTTAAAAGCAGGGCATCGTAATAGTCAATGCCAAACATCCGGTACAGGGTCACATCATTTGCGGCATGAAAAACATGCGTATACCATTTGACATCTCTGGAGCGTTTCCACTGATAAACATCCAGCCCCGGCGTGCTGGACAGTACCACGTCCGCTTTCAGCATGTTCATCCGGGCAAATGTCTTGTTCCCGGCCCCTGCATATTCAGCCCTGATATTGTGATACTCCTCGTCCAGCAGCGGATCGTCAGGCTCTGCAGTCAGATACAGGACCTGTTCTCCGCGCCGTTCCATCTCATCGCACAGGGGCTTGAAGATACTCCAGTACCGCTTGCTGTCTGTGAAAAAAACAAAGGGAATCGGCGCGTCATCGTTATGCTTGCTGTTTCCTCCGGAGAGCAGAAACTTCAATTTTACCCAAACACCACGAAACGCATAAATGGCAGCGCTGAGGACACCGATCAGTATGGTGAACAACATGCTTCCTGTACCGGGATCAATATAGAGAAACATATTTTCTTCTCCTTCCGGAATGGTGTGTTACACACGAACCATGAACTATAAAGTGCCTTCAATCTCCAGCGTGAGCACGGTGTCGCCTGTGACATTCTGAAGGGTGACACTGCCGTCTGCGTCGTTCCGAATCAGCTCGCCGGAAGTGCTCTCGGCGTTCACGATACGGAAATTCTCTTTCGGGGTGATGAGGCAGACGCTGTCCTCGCTGATGATCATGCTCTCTGCGCCGGGCTCGTTCACAACGCCTGTGAGTGTCACATAGGGCTCGTAATAACCGGCGAGCTTCAGCTCGTAATAGCCGAAAATATGGCTCTCCAGGGGATCGTCCTCCGGGAGGACGATGATATCCGCTCCGTCGTTGTAGACGGTGCCGGCATGGTTGAAGACGGTCCCGGCTTTGGCATAGACTACCCCGCCGAAGTTGTGCACGGTGCCGCCGTTACAGAAGACGGTGCCGCCGACATTGGTGACGATGGCGCCGGTACTGTAGACGGTCCCTCCGTCGCTGCGCACGATCATGCCCTCATAGGCATAGAGCGTGCTTCCTGCCGGGACGAGCACAGGTTCCGGCTCCGCCTCGGGGACAGACGTCTCAGAGGGGACAACAATTTCGGGGAAATCACCGGAATCCGGCTGAATCTGATCCGCGAATGAGGCGGTTTCCTCGGAACTCTCCGGGACTTCGGACGAGGGGAGCGGCGCGCCTTCCGCAACGGGAGCGGATTCAACGTGCTTCTCTGTTTTCAGCGCAAGCGTCATGGCCGGCAGCAGACAGAGCAGCAAAATCAGAAGCAGAAGCGCGATCAGCGTTCTGTTTTTCATGTGTCAGTCCTCCTTTCGGGAGCTTGAAATTGCAGGAGCTATTATACCGCATCCGGGAGAGATCCGTAAAGCGTGCGAATCCAAAAGATTTATGAATATTTGCCGGAAAACGGTTTTTTGTTGAAGCGGCGGCAAATGAATGATATAATAAGAAGTCAAATTGCGACAAGCTGAGACACTGACCATAAACTGATCAGAGAAAACAGAGGGAATCTCTTATGAAAAAAACCATCCTGCCCATCATCCTGATCCTCCTGATGCTGGCCCTGCTCTGCGGATGCGGCGCGGCCGCGGTCTCGACGGATCCGACACCGGCCCCGGAGAAAGAGCCTGCAGCAGAAACCGCGGCGGAAACACCCGAGCCGACCGAGACACCCGAACCGACCCCGACGCCGGTACCGGAACTGACGTTCCCGGAGGGAAGCGTTTACCCGCTGGATGCCGCGAGAGTATCGCTCCATGAGCTGACCCATCAGGATGTGGAAGAGACGGCGAAGCTGCTGAGTCAGATGCCGGAGCTGACGCGGATCGACATGGGGACCGACGGGGCCTGGACAAAACTGGACCGCGAGGAGCTGAACGCGCAGACCGCCGCCATGGAACGCCCCCTGAAAGCGACCCGGGACCTCACCTGGGCCGACCTGCGCACCCTGCAGGAAGCCGCGCCCCAGGCGGAGCTGGAGTACCGCTTTGTCTTCTATGGGCGTTATCTGAGCACCCTGTCGGAGGAGATGGACCTGAACCACAGCGTCATGACGGACGAGGGCGCAGCGGTGCGGGAAATCCTTCCGCTGATGAAGCACTGCAAGCGCCTGGACATGGACTCCTGCGGTGTCTCTTCGGAGCGCATGGCGGAGATCCGGGACGCCTATCCGGAGATGGAGGTTATCTGGAGAATCTGGTTTGCAAACGACCAGTTCACCATGCGCACGGACTCCGAACGGCTCTGGTGCGCCAACTTCTATCCCTACATGTGGGATGAGTACACCCAGGAACTCAAGTACCTCACCAACCTGAAGTACCTGGACCTCGGGCACAATCTGGAGCTGCACAACTGGGACTTCATGCGGTATTTGACCAATCTTGAGGTGTGCATCATCACGGCCAGCGGCTGGGACACGCTGGACATGCTGGAAAACTGCACGAAGCTGGAATTTCTTGAGATCGTCCCCTATGCCCACATCGAGCTGGATCTCACGCCGCTGGCCGGCATGCAGGACCTGGAGCATCTGAACATCTGCGGCATGGGCCAGACACAGGGCTGGGAAGTGCTGCTTGGCATGCCGAAGCTCAAACGGCTCTGGATCGGGAGCCATACGGCCTATTTCTTCCCGGAGGGCGCGATGGAGCAGATTCTGGAAGCCCACCCGGATACGGACATCCTCTACAAGACCGACGGAGCGGCCACCGGGAGCTGGCGCATGAACCCGGACGGAACGGTTCCGGAACGCTATCTTCTCCTGCGGGAGCAGTTTGACTACGACCACTGGCCTTCTGTGGCGCCGTATCCGTATAACGACCCGAAGTACAATGCCCCCTGGGCGTAAACGGAAACAAACAGACGCCTATTCCCCGCCTCCGGCGGGGAATAGGCCCGGCCCCCGGCAACAACCCAAAGGACATTGCGCCCTGGGCGTAAACTGAAATCAAGACAACAGGCGGATTCATTTTATGGATGAGAATGTAACTTGCAAGGTCTCGGTCCTCTGCGCAACATACAATCACGAGGAGTATCTGCGCCAGACGCTGGACAGTTTCGTGAATCAGAAGACGGATTTTCCCTTTGAGGTGCTGGTGAACGACGACGCGTCCACCGACAGCACCGGCGACATTATCCGGGAATATGCGGCGAAATACCCCGAGATCATCCGGCCGTTCTATCAGAAGGAGAACCTCTATTCCCGGCGCATTAACCTCTATGATGTGGTATTCTTCCCGGCCTGCCGGGGCGAGTATATCGCGGTGTGCGAGGGAGACGACTATTGGAACGACCCGGAAAAACTGCAGCTTCAGGTGAACTGGCTGGACACCCATCCGGAGTACTCCGCCTGCGTGCACAACAGCATCGGGCGTTTTGCGGATCAGCCGGACAAGGTCCTGTTTGCGCAGGACGGAGACCGGGACATCCCCTTTGAGCAGGTGGTGCAGGGCATGTCCCACGCCTACCATACCAGCTCGATTCTCGCCCGGCGCGAGTTTATCCTGAATCCGCCGGATTACCGTGACGTGGCCTACCATCAGGGCTATTTCACCGACTATGCCGTCGGCGTGCGGCTCGGCCTTGCAGGAAAGGTGCGCTTTCTGGACCGCTGCATGTCGGTCTACCGCATCGGCAGCAACCCCTCCGCCTGGAGCCGGGGCGTCGGACAGGAGTATCAGAAGCTCAAGCGCTTTGTCAGCGGCGAGATCGCCATGCTGAAGACCGTGAAGCAGCACCCTCTGACAGAGGCTCAGGAAGCGGCCATCGATCAGGTCCTGCTGGAGCGGGAGTATGAGCTGCTGTATATCGAAGGACGCGTGGACGAGATGGTGAAGCCGCCCTATGACAAGATCCATAAAAGCATGGGAAAGGGCCGCATCATCTCCACCGAGGTCAAGCGCCGGCTGCCCCACCTGCACCGGCTCTACCGGAAGCGCCGCGGATATGAGGACTGAGCAGAAGGATGGGTAACGGAAGCAAAGTCGCAAGCAACTTCCTCTGGCGTTTTTTTGAGCGCTTCGGCGCGCAGCTGCTCAACATCGTGGTGGGCATCATTCTCGCGCGCAAGCTGGGCCCCGGCCCGTCCGGCCAGATCGCCGTGGTGCTGGCGGTCATCAACATCCTGAAGGTGTTTGCCGACAGCGGCATGGCGAACGCCCTGATCCAGAAGAAGGATCCGGACGATCTGGACTTCTCGTCGGTGTTTTTCTTCAACCTCGGCTTCAGCCTGCTGCTGTATCTGGGGCTGTTTCTCTCGGCGCCGCGGATCGCGGTGTTCTATCAGGAGGAGAGCTATGTGGCCATCCTCCGGGTGCTGGGCCTGCTGGTGGTGATCTCGGGACTGTACAATGTCCAGCTGGCTTACGTGTCCAAGACCATGCAGTTCAAGCGCTTTTTCTTCGCGACGCTGGGAGGGACGCTGTTCTCCGGCGCGCTGAGCATTGCGATGGTCTATCTCGGCTTCGGCATCTGGTCTCTGGTGGCGCTGCAGCTCAGCAACTTCGCCGTCAACACCCTGATCCTCTGGTTCACGGTCAGCTGGCGGCCGAAAAAAATGTTCTCCGCCGAGCGCCTGAAGGGCCTGCTTTCCTACGGCTGGAAGCTGCTGGCAGCCTCTTTCCTCGACACGCTGTACCTGCAGATCTACTCCCTGGTGATCGGGAAGCGCTATCCCAAGGAGGAACTCGGGCAGTTCGACAAGGGCCGCAACTGGCCGGACCAGATCACGACCAGCATCAACGCATCCCTGGACAGCGTGCTGCTGCCGGTGCTCTCGGCGGAGCAGGACAATGTCCATACCCTGCGGGAGATGACCCGGCGCGCCATCAAGACCAGTTCTTTCGTGATGATGCCGATGATGGCGGGGCTTGCGGCCTGCGCGACGCCGCTGGTCCGGCTGCTGCTGAAGGAGCAGTGGCTGCCCTGCGTGCCGTTTATGCAGATTTTCTGCGCGATCTATGCGTTTTATCCTCTGCATACGGCCAACCTCAACGCCATCAAGGCCATGGGGCGGAGCGATATCTTCCTGAAACTGGAAGTGATCAAAAAAATCGTGGAGACCAGCGTACTGCTTTATACCCTGCGCTACGGCGTGCTGGCCATGGCACTGGGACAGCTGTTCTGCGATATCCTGGCGCAGCTCATTAACGCCTGGCCGAACAAGAAGCTGCTGGGCTATCCCTACTGGACCCAGCTGAAGGACCTGCTGTCCTGCCTGCTGCTGTCGCTGGCGATGGCGGGATGTGTCGCCGCGGTGCAGCTGCTGGGGCTGCATGATCTGGTGACCCTGCTGATCCAGGTCCCGCTGGGGGCGCTGGTCTATGTCCTGGGCGCAAGGCTCCTGAAGCTGGACAGCTTTGACTATATTCTCAACATGGCAAAAAGTATTCTGCAGAAAAGAAGGGCGGGAGAAAACCGATGAAAAAACTGCTGCTGCTCGGCGGCTCACGCTATCTGGTTCCGGTGATCCGGGAGGCAAAGGCACTGGGCTGCCACACGATCACCTGCGACTATCTCCCGGACAACTTCGCGCATAAACTCTCGGACGAGTACCACAACGTGAGCATCGTCGACAGGGAAGCGACGCTGAAGCTGGCGCAGGAGCTGAAGGTGGACGGCGTGATGTCCTTTGCCTGCGACCCCGGCGTCATCACGGCGGCCTATGTGGCGGACCGGATGGGCCTGCCGAATGTCGGGCCGTACGAATCGGTGGCGATCCTGCAGGACAAGGGGCGCTTCCGCGCCTTTCTGCGGGAGCACGGCTTCCGGGTGCCAAACTGCCGGAGCTTTTCCAGCCTCGAAGACGCTCTGGGAATGGCGGAAGAGCTCGACTATCCCCTGATTGTCAAACCCGTGGACAACGCGGGCAGCAAGGGCGTCGGCCGGGTGGACAGCCCAAGAGAGCTGGAGGCGGCGATCCGGTATGCGCTGAAGTTCACCCGCTGCGGAAGATTCATTCTGGAAGACTTTATTCAGCAGCAGGGGTATTCTTCGGATACCGACTGCTTCTCGGTGGACGGGGAGCTGAAGTTTGTCTCCTTCGACAACCAGTACTTTGACCGCAAAGCCAACAATCCCTACGCGCCGGTGGGCTATACCTGGCCGTCCACGATTCCGGAGGCCCAGCAGCAGGAGCTCCGTTCGGAGCTGCAGCGGCTGCTGAGCCTGCTGCATATGGGTACGACGCTGTATAACGTCGAAGTGCGCCTCGGGACGGACGGAAACGCGTATCTCATGGAGGTCTCTCCGCGGGGCGGCGGAAACCGCCTGAGCGAGATGCTGGAATACACCTCCGGGACGAGGCTGGTGCACAACGCGGTTCGCGCGGCATTGGGCCTGCCGGTGGAGGAGATGCATGATCCAGTCTATCAGGGGCACTGGTCCATCGTGATGCTGCACGCAGAGCGCAGCGGCGCCTTCCGGAAGCTCTGGATCGCGGAGGATGCGAGAGCGTCCGTGGTCGAGGAGGACCTCTGGGTGAATCCCGGGGATCCGGTGGAGGCCTTTGCCGGCGCAAACAATGCCGTGGGCTCGCTGGTGCTGAACTGGCCGAGCGAGGCAGAACGGGATGCGCGGATGGAGGATGTTTCAAGCTGGGCACGGATCCTGACAGAGGGGGAGCCCGATGTATAGGGAGATCGGCGGATACCTGGAGCTGGAACGCTTCACAGGGCCAATGTTGCACGAAAAGGCGCTGGCGCTCTCCAGCGGCCGGGCCTGCCTCAGTTATCTGATCGAACAGCGCGGGATCCGGAAGATCGCGCTGCCGGACTTTAACTGCGACGTGGTGGAGGCGGTCTGCCGGGCTCATGAGCTTGAAATCCGCTTCTATCCCGTGGGGGCGGATCTCCGGCCGGGGACACTGCAGACGGAAGAGGACGAGTGGTTCTACCTCGTGAACTTCTACGGGCAGCTGACAGC
>JAGAFT010000005.1 GCA_017627975.1 Oscillospiraceae bacterium | reverse complement strand
TTTCCAGCTCTCAAAAGAATTTCGGAGTCATATATATGCTCCATATATAAACCCGTTCTGGTGCTTATTTAGCATAAGCTTTTCTTACATTGTTCAATTTTCAAGGTACATCCGCTGCTCACTTTCGAACCGCTTGGCTCTCTCGCGACAGCTTGTTTAGGATACCACATTCAAACTCGTTTGTCAAGAACTTTTTTCAAGTTTTTTCAAATTTTGTTTGCTTGGTAGAAATCCGTGCGCCCTTCTCTCGAGCGCTTGGCTAATATAGCACCTGGCAAACCAAAAGTCAAGCATTTTTTTCAGGATTTTTCAACTTTTTTTATCAGCCCCAGATCTTGTGGTTTTGCCCCCTGTATAACCACTATTCGTGTATTTTCGTCAGATGCCGAAACCGTATTCCCGCACCTTTCCTCCTGCCTTTCCCTCCGCAAACAAATCAGCGATAAAAAGAGGATCGCCCTCGACAGAGACGATCCTTCTTTCTGTTTCTTCTGCTTCAAGCTTTCCGCTCAGTATCCCAGGTCCTCATCGATAAGGATGAGCTCCACCTTGTTTGACTGCATCGGCTTGAACATCAGGATCTGCATGATGCAGCAGCTCCGGTCCGCCGAACGGCAGTCGAAGCACCGCTGGGCCTCTGTGCAGGGGCGATTTCCCGGAAAGCGCAGCAGGTTCTTCGGCGCTGCAACGTTTCTTGCGCGCTCGATTGCGGCACTGAGATCCGGACATACCTTATTTTTTCCCGCTATGAGGTAGACCCGTTTCCCGACGGCATAGCTCAGCGCGGCTACACGGTTGCCTTTCCCGTCGATGTTCACCAGCTCGCCGGTTTCCGCAATTCCGTTCACGCCGGAGAGATAGACCTCCGCTTCCGCCGCGTCACGATAGACTTCTGCCGTCGCTCCGTCCTTCCAGTGCCAGTGCACCTCGTTATTCTCCTTGAGTCTGTCATACAGGCCGATCTGATCGACCGTGGTGCTTCCGCCGATCCCCACGCTTGTGTTCTGCACCTGTTCCAGTACATGCTGCACTGCTTCCTCGGCGGTCGCGGCGTGGAAGAAATCAAAACCGCGCGCTTTTACATTTTTTTCCAGTTTTTCCAGATTCATGTTTTTCCCTGCTTTCTTTTTTGTTTTTCCCTGCATCTTACATTATATATTATTAAGGTATCGTCCCGCTCCGTTTTTCGGGGCGGGACGATACCTGCCTTTCGAACGTGTTCAGCCTGCCAGAAGCTTTTCCAGTGCGGCCAGACGCATACTGACGCAGAAGATCTCCATCGCCTGCCGCAGTTCCTCGACCGGGGGAAGACTCGGCGCCACACGGATGTTGCGGTCCCGAGGATCGATCCCATAGGGGAAGGTCGCGCCGGCCGGCGTCATCGTTACCCCTGCCTCCCGGCAGAGCTCCAGCGTACGCTTCGCGATGCCGTCCATGGTGTTCACGCTGATGAAATAACCGCCCTTCGGCTCCTGCCACTCGGCGATGCCCAGCGGGGCAATTTCACGCTCCAGCATGTCCAGGACCATCCGATACTTCGGCTTCATGATGGCCGCATGCTTTTTCATCAGGGCAAGGGTATTCGCCTTATCCTTTAAAAACAGTACATGGCGCAGCTGATTGACCTTGTCATAGCCGATGGTCTGTACGCCGAAAAGCTTCTGCATGTACTTCAGGTTGGCTTCGCTGGCCGCCATCACGGAGATCCCGCCGCCCGGGAAGGTAATCTTGGAGGTTGAGGCAAATTCAAAAACCATATCCGGCCTTCCGGCCTCCCGGCAGAGGGAGAGGATGTCCGGGAAGGGCACAAAGTCGCCGTCGAATTCATGGACACAGTAGGCATTGTCCCACATAATCACGAAATCCTCTGCAGCGGGCTTCAGCTGTGCAAACCGCCGGATGGTCTCGTCGCTGTAGATGATGCCGTCCGGGTTGGAATATTTCGGTACGCACCAGATGCCTTTTACCGCAGGGTCCTTCACCAGGTCTTCGACCAGATCCATATCCGGGCCCGTCGGGGTCATGTCGACGGTGATCAGCTCCGCGCCGAAGCTCTCCGTCACCCGGAAATGCCGGTCATAGCCCGGGGCTGGGCACAGGAATTTCACCTTATCCAGTCTGCACCAGGGTTTTTCACTGTGAAGCAGGCCGTGGGTATAGGCCTTGGAGATGGTATTGTACATCAGGTCCAGACTGGAGTTTCCGCCCACGAAGCATTCCTCCGGTCTGCAGCCGAGGATATCGGCAAAAAGCGCTCTCGCGCTCGGCAACCCGGCAAGGCCTCCGTAGTTGCGTGTATCCAACCCGTCTGCGGCACAGTCCTCCGCTTCGGTGAGAATGCTCAGGATTCCACTGACGAGATCCAGCTGTTCTTTTCCCGGCTTCCCCCGGGACATATCCAGTTTCAGGCCCTGGGCCTTCAGGGCCTGATATTCTGATTCACACTTCTCCTGCTCCTGTTCCATGGCGGAGCGCCCGAGTTTTGCGTAGTTCAATTGTGTTGACTCCTTTTAATTTTCCGATTCCCTTGGGAAGCGGCATTGCTTTGCTTATTCTGCTTTGTCCTCTTCGTCCGGGGTAAGGTTTACAAACGCGCTTCCATGGGGTCTGTCCTCCGCCCCCGTCTCTTCCGGTACTCCCGTCCAGGCGGGCTCCGGCGTCCAGGCTTCTTCCGGCTTCACGGGTTCCGGAGCGGATACCGGACTCGTCACGACATGCTCCACCACCGGTGCGGCAGGCTTCGGCGCCTCATAGGCCGGTGCGACCGCCGGTGCCGCGTTGGCATAGAACGTTTCCGGTCTTGAGACCGGCAGTACCGGCTTCTCGTTGAGCTCGTCGCTTCTGGTGCGGATGGAAAGAATCGTGCTCAGTCTTCTGATGGGGCCCTGGTTGTTCCCGATCTCAAAGATGATGAACAGAGTCAGGATAATGGCCACCAGCGAGAAATAGTCCATGACCGTCCCGGTCTCAAAGGACATCAGGCCCCTGGAAATGGGGTACCAGACAGCAGGGCAGAAGAAAAACACCAGGCCGGCGATAAAGAAGATCAGCGCCACGATCATGTTTCCGATCGTCTTTTTCTGAAGTGCTTTGTTGTTCTGCTTCTCCCAGGAAAGCTCGTGCATGACGCGCTCCCTCTCGTCGGTTACATCCCGCAGGCCCTGGTTGAATTCAAATTCGCCCTTGGCCGGCTTGCTGAAGCGGCGGTCACTGAGATCATACCGGCTGTATGCCGTCTCCAGAATCGACGTGGAAAGCGTGATCATGAATTCATTGTCCGTCAGGCTCTTATATGCAAGCTCCGAGGCGGCAAACATCACCGCCGCAATGGAGAGCGTCGTCACGAGCGCAAGCCAGGCCCCCGTATCCGCCGTCGGGATAAACTGCTGTACCAGGCTGATGACACCGGGTTTGAAGAAATAAAGGAGCAGAACTCCAATCACGCTTACATACAGGAAAATCCTGGAAATAACATGACTTGTTTTCAGAAACTTTCGCATTTTGATTCCTCCTTTTTTGATCACATTGAATCAACCTGTATTGTACCAAATAAAATGCGTTCGCACAAGAAAAACATCATTTTTTCACACCCGGTTTTCATCGTCGATTTTCTTGACACACTCTCCGGAATATGCTATTTTGGCAGAAAAGCAACGAGAGCAGGTGCCGAAATGAGTATGCTGATTCTTTGTACAGGAAAACCCCTCTCCCCTCTGGAGGGAAGCTATACCTCTGCTGCCTTTGATGCCGCGGCCGCGGCCGTGATCCGGTCTGCGGCCGAAGCGCCTTCCGAACGTCGGATTTTGCCGGGAGGCCGGGTTGTCTGGATCGGAGAGGGCCTGCTTGCCCGTTCCACGGCCGAGCAGATTCTTGAGCCGTGCGAGCTTCATGTCGAACCGCTTCTGAACGAAATCTCCGTCCGCTCCTTCTCGGATTCGGATCGTCCGCTTCCTGCGGAAAAATGGCTCCGGAAGGCCGCGGCCCAGCGCAAGTCCGGGGACCCGCGCCAGCCGGAGTCCCGGGAGGCCGTTGCCGCCCGTGCAGATGCGCTGATTCGGAAACTGGAGGAGACCGGCACAGAATCCCTTCTGATTGCCTATCCGCTTTTCCTTGTCGAGCTTCTAGACCGCTTTCGCGTTCACAACTATGTGGTGCAGCGCGGCGGCCTCTTCCGCTTTCAGCCGCTGGAGAAGATTGTCGTCTCCCGGAAGGACGAGCACTGCGGCGGCTGCCAGCACAACTGCTTTCTCTCCAATCCCGGCTGCGGCGTCGGTCGGGACAAGGCCATGCGCCGAAAGGGCTGACAAAAGAAAACGCGCAGAACCGGTGACCACCTCACCTCATGTCTGCGCGTTTTCTTTTGCCCTGATATTTTTTCTAATATCTAATATATCTAATATGATTATTCCGCTCTGCGCGTTCCGTCTCTTTGGGATTTACGCGTCATGCGCGGCCATAACCGCTTCAAAGACCGCCGAGCGGAAAGCTCTGGCTTCCAGCGCGCGCACCCCCTGAATGGTTGTCCCGCCGGGAGAGCAGACCGCGTCCTTCAGTTCTCCGGGATGCCTGCCGCTCTCGAGGATCAGCTTCGCCGAGCCCAGCACCATCTGCGCCGAGAGCAGGACCGCGTCCTTTCGTGGAAGCCCGCAGGCCACCGCTGCATCTGCCAGGGCTTCGACAAACAGATCCACATAGGCCGGTCCGCAGCCGGAGACCGCCATTCCCGCCTCCATCAGCCGCTCTTCGATTTTCATAAAGCGGCCCGCATGGCGCATGGCCTGCAAAAAGCACTCCCGCTCTTCCTCACACACCTCCCCGCTGCAGCTGTAGAGGATCATTCCCTCGCCCACGGCCACCGGCGTGTTCGGCATAATCCGGATCACCGGGAGATTCTCTCCCAGCTCCTCCTGCAGCTTTCGAATCGGAACCCCCGCCGCCATCGACACAACGACAATGCGCCCCTCTCTCTTCTGCAGCAGCGGCCGCAGCGTCTCGCATAGCCCCGGGAGCACCACCGGTTTTACGCCGATAAAGAGCAGGTCCGCCTCCGCGACAGCTCCGGCGTGGTCCGTTACGATCCCGCCGATCTCAGCCCGGAGCTTCTCCGCCTTTTCCGGATGCCGGTTCACCAGCAGCAGCTCGCTGTCCTTTTCCAGCGCGGCCGCCCTGGCCAGAGCGCCGCCCATATTTCCCGTTCCGATAAATGCCAGTTTCATTTTATATTCTCCCCCATTCATTCCGTCCGTGAAGCAAATGCTCAGGTCCGTTTTTGGAGCTTCTGTTTTTTTCCGTCGGGTGTGACAATATAGGTATTCTCCAGCACCTGTTCTGCACCCCGCCTCCACTCGGCGATGTATTCCTTCCGCAGTGCGTCCCGTTCGGTAAGTTCTTCCGGCGTAAGCGCCCGCTCTTTGGCCAGTTTCGCCAGCTCGTTGATTCGATTCAGTTTCGAGTTTTCCATTCTTTCTCCGTTTCCTCGCCCATTTTGTTCAGGCAATGTCGATCTGTCCGCTTCGCCGGATCCTAGCATCTGCGGTGTATGAAAAACTATATCACATTGCGTGCGCCCTGTCCACATCATCCTCAGCCCCTCTGTTTGCTCTTGTAGAAATCCGTTGACCTTCCTCATGGATCATGATATTCTTGAATCACAGAACCGGATTTTCCGGAAACATACGAATCTGACCGAAAGGAGTCTTGATATGAGAAGCAACTCTGGTTTTCGCAGCGCACCGGCAAAGGGTATCTTCCTTTCCCTTCTGTCACTGGCGCTGGTCCTGCTGACCGCTGCGGCGGTCACCCCAACCGCCGCGGCCTATTCAGAAGCGGATTTCGTCATCAGTACCGCCGGCGAGCTGAAGCAGTATAAGGGTTCGGACACCGAGGTGGTCATCCCCTCCGAGGTCCGCATCATCGACAGCTCTGCCTTCTCGGGCAAGCAGCGGCTCAGTTCCGTTGTGATCCCCGAGGGCGTCACCGAGATCCGCGGCAACGCTTTTTATAACTGCTCCGGCCTGAAGCAGATCTCTTTCCCGTCGACTGTCACCGCCATCGGAAGTCAGGCCTTTGCCAACTGTGACAGCCTCGAGTCGCTGGACCTGCCGGCTAATCTGATCACCATCGGCGAAAATGCTTTCTATGACTGCGACCGTCTGACATCGCTCACGGTTCCGGACAGCGTGGAAGAACTTGCCAAGGGTGCCTTCAGCAGCTGTGACAAGCTGACCGAGGTATCGCTCGGTACCGGTGTGCGAAAGCTTGGAAACGCTGTCTTCAGCGGCTGCTCGTCACTGACGGCTGTTCATTTTTCCGAGGGTCTCCTCGAAATCGGCAACAACGCCTTCACCTCCTGTCCGATCCGGGAACTGATTCTTCCCGACAGCGTGTTGAAGATGGATGTCTCTGCCTTGAATTCCACCAGCACCTCCGACCCGCTCAAGAAAAACCTGGTCAGGGTTCACTGGCCTTACGGTCTTCCGGTCGTTACCCAGAGCCAGTTTGCAGGCTTTCAGGCCCTCGCGGAGGTCGATATTCCGGAAGGTGTTACGGAGATCGGCAGCAGCGCATTCATCAACTGCCCCATGCTGGAAAACATCTCTCTGCCGGAGTCCCTGACTGCCATCGGATACCAGGCCTTCAAATCCTGCTCCCGTTTGGCCTCCATCCGCCTGCCGGAGCAGCTGCAGCTCATCGACAGCAATGCTTTCTGCGACTGTGATGCCCTGGCCCGGCTTGAGGTTCCGGACAGCGTCACCGAGATCGGCGAATCCGCCTTCAACGGCTGCGACGCCCTTACAGAGGTTGTGCTCGGTTCCGGCGTCCGGAAGATCGGCATCTCCGCCTTCCATAACTGCAGCTCCCTGACCGCTATCTCCCTGCAGGAGGGGATCGAAGAGATCGGGAGCAATGCCTTCACCTTCAGTCCCTTCCGGGAGCTCATTCTCCCGGACAGCGTCACCAAAATGCCATTCGGCGCGATCAACTCCAACAAGCCCAAAGATTCCATTTACAGCAGTCTGAAGAAGGTCCACTGGCCTGCCCGCATGCTCACGGTTACGGACAGCCAGTTTACCGGCTTCCAGGTTCTGGAGGAAATCGAGATTCCTGATGGTGTCACGACCATCGGCACCGGAGCCTTCCACGGCTGTCCGGCGCTCAGGCGCATCGAGCTGCCCAGCTCCGTTACCGAGATTAAAGATAAAGCCTTTTACTCCTGCGCATCTCTTGCTGAGGTGTTCTTCTCCGCTCGCCTCAAGACCATCGGTGAGAGTGCATTTTACGACTGCGACCGCCTACTGACCGTAGAGCTCCCTGACAGTGTTGTCTCCATCGGGGCTTCCGCCTTCAGCGCCTGCGAACGTCTCTCCAGCGTCTCCCTTGGCAGCGGTCTGCGCACCATCGGCCCCTATGCCTTCAACAGCTGCTCGCAGCTTACCGCTGTCTTTTTCAAGAACGGCCTCGAAACTGTCGCCGCCAACGCCTTCACCAACAGCCCCATCGCCGAACTGGACCTCCCGGATACCGTTATCACTCTGACGCCCTCCGCCATCAATTCCGGAAAGAACGGCGATCTTCTGAAATCCAGCCTGAAGCGGATTCACTGGCCGGCCGGAGTAAGAGTGATTGCCGACAGCCAGTTTATGGACTTTACCGCCTTGGAGGAGATTGACATTCCGGATACCGTGACGGCCATCGGCGCCAGCGCCTTCTACCGCTGCGGTGTTTTGAACAACGTCGTCATTCCGGATTCCGTCAATACGATCGGCGCACGCGCCTTCTTCCAGTGCATCGGGCTGCGGGATCTCACCATGCCGGAGCGTCTGAAGTCTGTCAGCACCAATGCGTTCGAGGGCTGTGATAATCTGGTGATTCAGTATTCCTGATTCTGCAAGGCGGAGATTCTTTCCGAATTATCTGTGCCGGGCTGCCTTTTTTGGCAGATCCCGGCGCAGTTTTTTCAAGCGTTATTCATTTTTTGCTTGTTTTTTCTCGTCTTTATGATATAATGCCGTTTCGGAAAGGAGATCTGCACATGATCGAACGACACGGGACCCATGTCTGTAAGAACCCGGACTGCAACGGAGAGATCGCCTGGTCTGTTTTTCTGAAGAAAGACAGGTTGAAGGAAGGCCAGCCGATCGTCATCTCTTCGAGATGTCTCTTCTGCGGCACCAAGCAAAAGTGGATTCAGGAGATCAAAGCAATCTGAGCGGGAAATGAGCTGATGAGCAGCTGATTTCCGGCTTTCTTTTTTTGCCTGCGCTGCTCCGTTGTCCGACATTTGCGCTCTTTTGTTCTGAAAGCCGGATCCGGCGTCAAGCCCGCAACTTGCACAAATTTTTTTACGCTCCCGGCCCCATATTCCGCCTGTTAAACGCTTCTAAACGTTAAAATCAGGCTGGATACAAGATCTTGTAGGTTTGTCGCTTCCGTCAATTGCATCCTCCCACAAGATCTGGTATGATGATGTTTAGTTCCTCCCCGCATCGACGCTGTTTATCCGAGGGGGAAGGGCAAAACCAAACCGTAGAAGGGGATAAAACATGCTTACGTGTAAACTATGCGGAACAAGAATGGATCGGAAGCATATCCGCCGCGACGGTTCTCTGCTGTGTCCTGAGTGCGGGCAGATCTACTGGAAGGCAGCGGTGGAGAAAGCCACCCACAGTCTCGAGCAGAGAGTAGAAGCCCGGCATATCAGAAGGCCCAGCCTGAGGAGTGCATGAGATGTATGCTGTGATTGAAAAGACCACGCGTGCGGTGCTGCGCACCTGCAACACAAAGGAAGCGGCTCTTGTCGCCTGCCAGCTGGAGAAGGATAAGGTCGGTGTCGCAGAGCGCTGCAACATCACCGCCGTTACAATGGATGACGGCGGCTACAGCGAGATTTTATTCTGATCCCGCTTTCCCATAATCGGATCTCAGGACCGGTTCCCGTTTCGGAGCCGGTCTTTTTTTGTCTGTCCGAGCTTCAAAGTCCCAGGTTCCGGTCTGAAGCGGACCGCATTGGTGATGGACGCGCCCGGCGAAATGTGATAAAATAGCAGTACAAGTGTCAACCAAATCCGATAAGAAGCATTTCACGGAAGGAGCGTGGTAAGATGAAACTGACAGAAGCACAACAGAGTCTGCTGGACGGCAGCCGCGGAGAGGTCATGGCCAAAATTGTAAAGACTCTGGTCATGTACGGCGACGCGTTCGGCGCAGAAAGGATGGTTCCCGTTACCGGCAAGTACGGACACACCGTCATCAGCTTTGGTCTCGGTGTCATGGACCCGGTTTACGACCTGTATGACGAAATTCTGTCTGCGGGGATTCTCCCGGAACAGAAGTTCACCGCGGATCCCAAACCTCTGGATCCCAATGTCCCCTCCACTCCCCTGGAAGATCTCGTATTCAAAAAACTGATGTATAACCGCCAGGAGCGCTATGAGGCGCAGCTTCAGAAACTGGGAATCACCCGGGATGAGGACTATACCTGTGCCTGCTACCTTGACCAGGTGGGCAACATTCCGCAGAAGGGCGAGGTCCTCTCCTGGGCGGAGAGCTCGGCGGTGGTCTATGCCAATTCGGTCCTCGGCGCACGCTGCAACCGCAACTCCGGCATTCTCGAACTGATGGGCAGCATCGCGGGCTTTGTCCCGGAATTCGGTCTGCTGACCGACGAGGGCAGAAAGGCGGACTGGATTATTGACGTCCGATGCAGCAAAAAGCCCGAAGCCCAGCTTCTCGGCTCTGCCATCGGAATGAAGGTTATGGAAGACGTTCCCTATGTCAAAGGGCTGGATTCTTGGCTGGGCACCGAACTGAATGACAGTGCCAAAGCTTACCTGAAGGACTTTGGCGCAGCCACCGCCTCCAACGGCGCCGTCGGACTGTATCATATTGAGCACCTGACTCCCGAAGCTGTGGAGCAGGGAGAGTCCCTGATCAAGGAAAACGCAAAGGTCTATGTGATCGACGACGCTGAACTGGAGCGGGTGTATCGGGAGTATCCGGTCATCTGGAAGAATCCGGCCGCAAAGCCCCAGCTTGCGTTCATCGGCTGTCCTCACCTGACGCTGCAGCAGCTGACCGACTGGGCCCGGGCCGTCCTGAAAGGCCTGGAGAAAAACGGCCGGAAAAAGGTCGCCGTCCCCACCGTCTTTACCGCGCCGGTTCCGGTGATCCGGGAGTTTGAAAAGAGCATTTATGCCTGGCCTCTGAAGCACAGCGGCGTGGTGGTCAGTTCTATCTGTCCCCTGATGTACATGAATAATCCGCTCTGCAAATCCAAGGCCGTGCTCACCAGCTCCAACAAGCTGCGCACCTATACCAGTGCAAAGTACTGTACCGATGCCGAGATTCTCGAGACGATCACAGGAGGTGCAAAATGAAGAGCTTTCAGGGACGCGTGATAGTGCCGGGGGCGGTCTCCGCCGAAGCGCTGGTAAGTCACGGTGGCTTCAACACACTGGCAAGCTTTCAGATGGCCCTGCAGTTCGGCGATCTGAAGGCACTGGGGAAGGATACCGAGGTACAATGCGGGGATCAGAACAACCCGGAGCTCTATAAAAAACCGATGATGGGAAAGGCCCTGTGTCTGCCCCAGACCATCGGTTCCACCACAGGCGGTATGGTTCTCTTCACGGCCTGTGCGCTCGGCAAGCAGCCTGCATGCATGCTGTTCTCCAAGCCCATTGACTCACTGGCCGCCTCCGGCGCCATTCTCGGTGATGTGTGGACCGACGCCGTGATGCCCGTTATTGACAATCTGGGAGAGGAATTTCTGGAAACGGTTCAGACCGGCATGACCGTCACCGTGAAGGAAAACGGAATTGTCGAGATTGAATAGGCCCTGTTTTTGGACCTGCCGCAGCCGGCAGGTCCATCTTTTAACCGCAGAAAAGTTCAATATTTTGATGTAAAACCATTCTTTTGTTCATTATTATCAAAAAAATATTTGGTCAGCATGTCATCTTGTTTTTACATGTTTGATATGATAAACTCTTTTCAATGAAAAAGAGTCGCTATTCGGTTTTGGAAAGGAGATTGAAGGAAAAAAGCAAGGCGACGGAAAACAGTTACGAAGCCAATCTGAGTGTCTGGAGTGATGAAATGGAACGTGAAGGCGTCCTCATGGATCTGAGCCATCAGATCGAAAACCTGTCCAGACTTCAACCGCAGTATCGACTTCACAGGACGGGCGATTTTGACAAGCTCAGACTGAACATCCGAAGCGGGATTCAGGCTCACGGCGTCAATGTACGGCAGGAGTTTGAACCCCATATCTACAACCTCTACCGACGCTATTTTGACTGATACCAAACTGTCAGGCCCCCGGCTCTATGCTGAGCCGGGGGCTTCGTCATTCGATCATGCACTTGTCAACAAAAACTGGACACGAAAATCGAATAATTGGACAGTTAAAATGATTTGCGGGACAGGGCTTGCGAAAGACTGTGCAAGCGGTCCGCCACCTCTTGACAGAACCTGAAAGAAATGCTGGACACAAGTGCCGACGGTGAGAGACTCAAGAACATCCAACAGGAAGCACCGCCGGACAGACGATTGTAGCATTTCTTTCAGAACCCGCCAAGAGGCAAGCCGCTTTGCGGTGGCTGGCTATTGCCTCTGGCTCCAGATCTAAGAACACCCATTAATGCTTCTGGGCAAACCGTTCCCGGTACTGTTTTGGAGTCAGATAACCAAGAGTATAGGCGGGACGTTCTTCATTGAAGAAACGAATATATTCGTTCACCTGTGTGGATACATCGTCATTGGACGTAATATGAAAGTCGGTAAACAGTTCTGTCTTCACCCAGCCGTTAATGGACTCCATGGCAGCATTGTCAGTAGGCGTACCGGCTCTGGACATGGATCTTGTAATGTTATACATGGGGAGAAGCTCATTGTAGCTCTTGAAGGCATAGACAGAACCCTGGTCAGAATGGAGAATGAGTTCCTGATCAGGGAACTGCTTCTTGAACTCGATCACGTCCTGCAGGCCGTTTATGTAGGTCATACGATCTCCACGCTTGGCTGAAAGAGAATGTGCTATCAGCTCGTCATTCCACAGATCCATATACAGTGTCAGTTCGTAATAGGATCCCTTCACGTAGAAAGCAGTCATGTCGCTTACAACACACTGCATAGGACCGTCAATGTTGAGGCCTGACAGCAGTAGATTTGGATAGGTCTTAAACGGATCACCTTGCTTCTTATATTTATAATGCTTGGATACACTTTTGATCCCGGCAATCTTGCAGCACTTATGAGCATAGGGATCTGAAAACACCAGACCTTTATCCAGCTTGATCTTGGCGTTCAGCCAGCGATAGCCATGAGAAGGATATTTCTCATGATACGTCTGGAACAGCACAATATTTTTGACCAAGTTCCTCGTCCGCTCCGGTGGGTCAGATACACTGTGCTTCCAGTTATAGAAACTGCTTCGTTGTATGCCGATCTTCTCACATAGCAGTTTTACCGGGAAGTCTCCGGAAAGCTCCATGATTACTTGGTATTCTTCTTGACGAACCGAATGACCTTCTTCTCTGCACCAACTCCTTCCACCATATAGCCTTTTTTTAGGCGTGCTTCATTGATTCGAGCCATGATAAGAGCATCAATAAGCTCCTCTTTTGTCATGGATTCGTAGTCCTCTATCCCTTCAGGGGCAGGCGTGGATTTTGACTTAGCAATCCCATATGTATGCTGTCGCACATATTTTGGTGGCAAGTTGTTGGTATCTCGGTATAGGCGCATATAGTCCCGGGCGGTCTGGTCACTGATCCCATACTCTTCTGCGGCCTCATAGCGACTGAGTTCACCGTCATAGATGCGTTTACCGATGTCCAGTCGTTGTTCTTTTGTGTACTTCATGTGGTAACCTCCTGTCTACAGTGTGAGGTGAGTTGTCCACTGCTTATGTTCCCGTGCACAGAATACTATAAGCGGCGTCCAATTTCTACCCCCTCTGTGTCCAGTTTTAGTTTACCACTTCAATCATCACCGTATCTCAGCAGGTTTTTTCATTAAGATATTGCCATCCAACCGTAGTTTTGCTATAATCTTTTCCAGAAATCCCCCTGACAAAAATAACCACATTTCTGTGGGAAAAGGAGTTTGACGTTATGAACAAAACTGAACTGATCAAGAAAGTCGCCGCTGAAAACGGACTCAGCCAGAAAGCCGCCGCTGCCGCAGTCGATTCCGTTCTCACCTCCATCACGGATTCTCTCGCCGCCCGTGAGCCGGTCACGCTGATCGGCTTTGGAACCTTCACCTGCCGCCATCGCGATGCGCGTGTAGGCAGGAATCCCGCCAACGGCAAACAGATTAAGATCGCGGCAAGCAACACGCCCATCTTCAAGGCAGGAAAAGCGTTCAAGGAGAAAGTAAACTGAGCCTGTTCTGCGCCACTTGATCATTAGCATTCATACACAGCATCCTGGCTGTGTTACCGATCTTCAGGGGAAGCACCTCATTTCAGAGGTGCTTCTTCTGTTTTCACACGCTCCTGTCATGCCGGAAGGAATCTTCTTCCGCGATTTCTTCCGGGGACACCGGATCATACTCCCGTTCTTGGCAAACACGCTTTTGTATGTTACTATGATCTCATAAAGAACGGAGGAGATGTTTCCATGGCACAGGGATTCATTCGGTTTGACCGGGTCCGGAAGGTCTATCAGGCGGGGGAAGTGGCCGTGACGGCACTGCACGATGCAAGTTTTGTGATCGAGCGGGGCGAGATCTGCGTGATCGTCGGGGAATCCGGCGCCGGGAAAACCACCCTTCTGAACATTCTCGGCGGGATGGACAGCCTCACCGACGGAAGCGTGACCGTCGACGGGAAGGAGATTTCTTCCCTCAGCAAGGCGCAGCTCACCTCTTACCGGCGGCACGACGTGGGCTTTGTCTTCCAGTTTTATAACCTGATCCCCAATCTTACCGCCCTGGAGAACATCGAGATCGCGGCAAAGCTTTCCCCCCGGGCTCTGAACGCCCGGAAGGTGCTGGAGCAGGTCGGTTTGAAGGACCGCGAGAAGAACTTCCCCGCCCAGCTCTCAGGCGGGGAACAGCAGCGTGTCGCCATCGCCCGGGCTCTGGCGAAGAATCCGAAGCTCCTCCTCTGCGACGAGCCCACCGGCGCACTGGACTATCACACCGGCAAGGCGATCCTCAAACTGCTGCAGGACACCAGCCGGCAGCAGGGCATGACCGTCATCATCATCACTCACAACAAGGCCCTCTGCGATATGGCGGATCGCGTCATCCGCGTCAAGAGCGGCACCGTCCAGTCCGTCAGCGTGAATCCCCACGCGACCCCCATCGAAGAGATCGAATGGTGAGCGCATGAACACCGAAACCCGGAAAATGCTCCTGCGGAGCATCCGCGCGACGCTGGGCCGCTTCCTCGCGATCCTCGCCATTGTGGCGCTGGGCGTGGGCTTCTACGCCGGGCTCAAGAGCTCCCAGCCGGACATGCTGCGCTCCGCGGACGACTATATGCGCCGACAGAGGATGTACGATCTTCAGCTCATGAGCAGTCTCGGCCTCATGAAGTCCGATCCCGCCGCCTTCCGGCAGCTTCCGGGCGTGGATGCGGCGGAGGGGGCCTGCTTCGCCGACGCCTATGCGTGCTTTGGGGACAGTGACGAGGAGGTCTGGCACTTTCAGACCCTGACACAAGAGGTTGCCGTGCCGGAGCTGCTGCTGGGCCGCATGCCGGAGAACCGCGACGAGTGCCTCGGAGATTCCTCCGTCTTCCGGTCCGAAGACCTGGGGCAGCACATCGTCCTGACGGACGCCAACAGTGAAGACACCCTGGAGCACTTCGCGCAGCGGGACTTTACCCTCGTCGGCATCGCCCGCAGTCCGCGCTACATCTCCCTCGACCGCGGCAGTAGCGAGCTCGGTTCCGGCAAGCCCGCCGGTTTTGTTCTGCTGCCCGCCGCAGCCTTCACGGACGAGGTATACCACGAGCTGCTGCTGTGGCTGGACCTCCCGGGGGAAATCTATTCGGAGGAATATACGGATGCCCTGCGCCATCTGCGCCCCTCTGTTGAGACGCTGCTGAATCGACGGGGTCTGCTCCGCGCTGATCAGCTTCGGCGGGAGAACAGCGAGGAATTGCTCCGCGCCCGGAAGGAGCTGAACGACGGCTGGTCCGAATACCGCCTCGGACTGCAGCAGGCGGCCCAGGAGCTGGCCGAGGGCGAACAGAAGCTTCGGGCGGCCCAGGACACTCTCGACGCCGGCTGGGCGGAGCTGGTGAAAAACGAGGCCCAGCTTGCCGCGGACTACCGCGACTTTTACGAGAGCTATTCCTACAGCGATATTCAGCAGTACGAGGCAGCGACCGAGGCCCTCACCGGCGCATTCGAGAGCCTGCCGGAAAATCCGTCGCTCAACGACCTCCCCGGCCTGATCGAGGGACTAAACGGCTTGACGGATTCGCTTGGCGGATTGACAGGTCAGCTGGACATCGACAGCATTGGGAGCACCATCGATCAGAGTCTTGATCTTGTAGAAAACGGGCTGGCCTACACCACAAGAAAGATGGAGCTGGACATGACCCATTCCACCCTCCAGAACAGCCGTCGGCAGCTCGAAGAGGCAGAGCAGCAGCTGGCTGCGGGCAGATATGAGTACGACCTGGGGAAGGAAAAGGCCGACCGCGAGCTGGCCGAGGCCAGACAAAAACTGGAGGACGCGGAAAAGGAGCTGGCCGAGGGAGAAGCGGAACTGGAGGACTCGATCCGGCCGGAGCTCTTCACCCTGGACCGCACGTCCAATCCCGGCTATGTGACCTTTGAAAACGACAGTGCCATTGTCGACGGCGTCGCGGTGGTGTTCCCGGTGTTCTTTGTGCTGGTGGCGGCACTGGTCTGCATCACCACCATGACGAGGATGGTGAACGAAGAGCGCACCCAGATCGGCACCCTCAAGGCCATGGGCTATTCTTCTTCGGTCATCATGGCCAAGTACCTGCTCTACGCCGGGCTCTCCGCCCTGCTTGGCTGCCTGCTTGGCTTCTTTGTCGGGGCCATCGGTCTGCCGTATATCGTCTGGTATGCCTACAACATCATGTACCAGTACGAGGATCTGCTCTTCCATTTCAGCCCCTGGATGCTCACCGCCTGTCTGCTGGTCTCGGTGGCGGGGAGTCTCTTTGTCACCTGGCTCGCCTGCCGCTCGGCCCTGGCGGAAAAGCCCGCTGAGCTTATCCGTCCGAAGGCCCCCGCTGTGGGCAAACGCGTCCTGCTGGAGCGCATCGGGCCGCTCTGGCGGCGTCTCCCCTTCCTCAGCAAGGTCAGCATTCGCAACGCTTTCCGCTATCCCAGCCGCGTGTTCATGATGCTGCTGGGGATTGGCGGCTGCACCGCGCTGATGGTGGCGGGCTTCGGCGCCAAGGACTCCCTCGCCGGGGTCGGCGGCTTTCAGTATGACGAGATTTCTCTCTACGACGTGGTGGTCACCCTTGACGCCGCCAAAACCGGGCCACAGCCCGAGCTGCTCTGGGCCGACTGGGCGGAGCACGCAGCCCTTGCCCACCGGGAGGAGATCCGCCTCCTGAACCCGGATGGCGTCGGGAAGGACACCGACCTCATTCTTGCAGATGCGGATGCCATCACACCGCTGCTCAATCTGCACACGAAGAGTCGGGATGAACTCCCCTGGCCTGGAAAGGGCGAAGCCGTGATCACCGCAAAGCTCTCCGAGACTCTGGGCCTGCGCGCGGGGGATGCCGCCGTTCTGCGCCTCTCGGACGGGCGGGAGCATTCTGTCACCATCTCAGGCGTGTGCGAGTACTATGTGGGGCACGCGGTCTTTGCCTCGCCGGAGGGCTTTTCGGACACAGCCCGCAACTACGCCCTGATCCGCGTAAAGGACGGGGAGGATGCCGGCCTCCGGGCTGCGCGGCTTCGCAGCGCCGAGGGCGTCAATTACGTCAGCCTCACCCAGACCGAGCGCGAGACGCTGGAGAATTCCATGGCGAGTATCGACCTGCTGGTACTGATGCTGGTCTTCTGTTCCGGTGCGCTGGCGTTTATTACCTTATATAATTTAACCAACATCAACATCATGGAGCGCATCCGCGAGGTCGCCACCGTGAAGGTGCTGGGCTTTACACCGCATGAGACCGCCCAGTATATTTTGAATGAGAACCTCATGCTCTCCTTCCTCGGCGCTCTCTTCGGTCTCGGGCTTGGAAAGCTCCTGCACCGCTTCGTCATGCTGAGCATCCGGCTGGACTATATGACCTACGACGTGCGCATCGCCCTCCTGAGCTACGGGCTCAGCTTCGTGATCACGGTGGTCTTCGCCCTGCTGACCAATCTCTTTATGAGAGGGAAACTCGAGAAGATCAACATGGCGGAATCGCTCAAATCGGTTGAATAAGAATAGCTTCTCTGTAGCAACGCTCCCCGCCTGCGGCGGGGAGCGTTGCTTGCAATTCCGGCCGGTCGACAGGTCGGAATCACGGGCATCCGTTGAGAAAGCAGAGATTCAGGACCTGTGTTCAAAAAAAACGTTATATTTTGTTCAATAATTTCGACATTCTCTCTTGTTCAATGTGATACCCCTCGGGACACTCATATGATATAATATGCATCAAAAAACGGTTAAGATTCCGCACTTCAGGTGCGATTCAGTTATTATTATCAGTGTAATCTGCATTTTATACCAAGGAGTCCAGGAAGTCAGTGAAAATTGAGCAGTTGGAACAGTTGATCAAAATCGTGGAAAGCGGAAGCATGAACATCGCGGCCCGGGAGATGTACGTGGCCCGGTCTTCCCTCTCGACTTCCATGAAGCATCTGGAAGCCGAGCTGGGCGGCCAGATCTTCAGCCGCCATTCCAACGGGGTCAGTCTTACGCCCTTCGGCTCCACGGTATACCAGCACGCGCGGGAGATCTGCAGCCGGGTACAGTTTCTGCAGGGCGTCTCTTCCGCGGCCCAGCGGGGCCAGCTGCACATCTCCAGCATGTACTGTTCCATGGCCAACGACGCCTTCGCCGCCTTTCTGCGCCTGCACATGAGTGAGAATCTGGACGCCTCCATCGAAGAGGTCTCGGCGCACAACGTGATCCAGCTGGTGCGCGAGGGCATCAGCGAGGTCGGGGTCCTGACCCTGTTCTCGGACACCGAGAGCGTGACCCTGCGGAAGGTCGAGAGCGAGAACCTGGAGTTTCACGAGCTGGCCGAGCGGCAGCTGGGCGCCATCGTCGGACCCAACAACCCGCTTTACAATCTCGACCGGGACGAGATCGAGCTGCAAGAGCTGAGCCGCTTTACCCATCTGGAAAACTACGCCACCCCCACCGACCACGCCTGGGAGCACCGGGTCCTCTCCGAGGACGGCTACCGCGGGCGCTATGTGGTCAGCGACCTGGGGCTCGCGCTGCGCCTGGTCTCGGAGACCGACGCCATCATGATCGACGCCCGGGACGACGAAATATACCGCGGCTTCTATGCCAAGAGCGACTACCGCTTTCTCCCCATCCGGGACTATCCGAAGTGCAGGACCGGATGGATCAAGCACAAAGCCCTGCCCCTGACGCCGCTCGCGCAGGAATATATTGACATTCTCACAGAAAAAGCCTCCCATGTGGACTGAAGCGAACTACAATGTACCTCTCCCCCCGCCTTCGGTGGGGGAGAGGTACGCTACGCAGTAGAGAATTCCCGCTGTATCATCACATTCCCATCGGTTTTTTCGAACCGGCCGGGTCGGCCGGTTCTTTTTTTATGCATTTTTTCTGACAGACGTCAGCTGTTTCGAACAATGCCGTTCACGAAACGAGACGTCTGTTTTTTCGTCATCATTCGTGCGGAAAGGCGAACGACCGCGATGATCGAAAGTGTGGTAATTTAATCCTATTCATTTTTTGTTCATTTCTATTCATCTGTCAGACACGGAGGCTTTTATGGACAGCACAAGAAGTTCCGCGATCGTCGCCCGCGACAAGGCCGTGATCGCCCCCTGTTCCCGTCTCGCCTACTATCCCCTGGTCATCGAGAGCGCCCACGGCGCAATCCTGAAGGATGTGGACGGGAAAGAGTACATCGACTTTCT
>JAGAFT010000052.1 GCA_017627975.1 Oscillospiraceae bacterium | reverse complement strand
TGCTCTGGACCTCTGTCGGGGACACTTTCCCGGAGAAGTTTGACCTCAGAGACCGCGGCGTCGTTACCTCCGTGAAGGACCAGAGCCCCTGGGGCACCTGCTGGACCTTTGGCACCATGGGCGCCAGCGAGCCCTCCATTCTCAGCGCGATGGGGCTGACGGCGGAAGAATATGCCGAAAAAAACGGCGAAGAAATGGACCTTTCGGAGAAGCACCTGGCATGGTTTACGACCACCCCGCTGCCGGCGGCGGAGGACTATCCGGAAGGGCAGTATCCTTATGATGTGAGCCAGGCCGGCGAGGGCGTGTATGCGCTGGAAGATACCGACGTGACTACGTATAACTTCGGCGGGAACTACTTCCTCTCCACCTCGTCCCTCGCTTCCGGTGTCGGCGTCGTGAAAGAAGCCCTCGTCCCTTACGGTGACAGCGAGGGTAACCCGGATCCCACCGGCGACTGGTCGCTGCCGGAGGAGCAGCGTTTTACGCAGAGCTTTGAACTTCTGAACGCCAATATGCTCCCGGCGCCCGCCGGGAGGGACGAAGACGGAAACTACGTCTATCGTCCGGAAGGAACGGAAGCGATCAAGAGCGAGCTGCTGAAGGGCAGAGCGGTCGGAATCTGCTTTAAGGCGGATCAGTCGATGCCGCAGGATCCTCCGGCCGTGCGCAGCCGCCTGCTGCAGCATCTTCAGGGAATCGACGGCGTGACGGAGGAGGAACTGGAACAGTATGCGGACTTCCGTTCCGGCATCACCGAGCCCGATTCCGTATCGGATGAGCAGCTGGAAACCCTGAAACACATTACAGTCAGGATCTTCGAACTGGACGCCGACCCCTATGCCGATGCGGGCCTGGACCGGGAGCAGACCATCCGGGTGCTGAAGTCGCACTACTTCGGCGATGACTATGACACGCTGGTCGCGGAGGAAGCGGAAGATGCCGCGCACATCCCTTATCTGAACTTCACCGGAGAAGATCCGATCATCTATGCGCATTATACCTATGAACCTGTGCAGTCCAACCACGCCGTGACAGCGGTGGGCTGGGACGACAGCTTCCCGGTCAGCGCGTTCCGCGAGGGGTATCAGCCGCCGGAGCCCGGCGCCTGGATCGTGAAGAACAGCTGGGACACAGACTGGGGCGATGACGGGTATTTCTGGCTCTCCTACTATGATCAGTCTCTGTGCGGCATCTGCAGCTTTGAATACGTGGTCGATGACGCAAACCGTGAGATGGATCATCTCTCCCTGCTGGAATACGACAATATGCCGGCTGAGATCATCAGCTCGACACTTTTTGATAAACCGGTTTATTCCGCCAATGTGTTTGAGACGGGCGAAGACAGCGTCCTGCAGTATGTGTCCGTTATGACCGGCGACATGAACACCTCGGTGACGGTGTCGGTCTACCTGCTGGACGATAACGCGGTGAATCCCACGGACGGAAAGCTCCTGAAGAGTGAAACGCAGAGCTTTCTCTATGCAGGCTATCACCGGATGGAGCTGTCGGAAAAACTGCTGCTCCCTAAGGATGCAAAGATCGGCCTGGTGATTCTCGAGCGCGTCCTCACCGAGAACGGGCAGAAATATGCCCTCACCAACACCGGAAGTCTCGGCGAAGAAGCTCCGGCCGTCTTCAATGAGCTTCACAAGGACGACGGAATCAGAATCAACCGCTACTGCAAAGCGGTCGTGAACCCGGGCGAGAGCTTTGTGAGCTTCGGGCATGGCAGCTGGCTCGACTGGACGCTTGCCATCGAGAGCTTCAAGGACGACGGCGACTGCGTCTATGTGGCGTATGACAATCTCCCCATCAAGGCCTATCTCTATCCGTACGAAGAGCTGAAGAAGCTTCACGATCTGGAGAATGACGGCGACGGGCTCAGCGGAGCGGTTTCGATCTGCCCGGAATGCGGGTACATTCTGATCAACTGCGCCTGACCCGATTTCTTCCTGGTGTAAAAAAACGGTATATCGAATGAACGGAACCCCGGCGAACTGGCTGACAGCTCGTCGGGGTTCCTTTGTTGTACTGCGTTGTGCTCTGTAACGAAATTCAATATTCAATACTCAAACGTGCCGGAGAAGACGACATTGGCGCTGCCGGTCAGGGTAACCCGATCGTCGGTATAATTGACGGTCAGATCCCCGCCCGGGAGAGTCACCCTGACGTCAGTCCCCTTGTCGCAGAAGCCGTTCTCCACCGCGGCCACCACGGCCGCGCATGCTCCGGTCCCGCAGGCAAGCGTTGCGCCGTTGCCGCGCTCCCAGACGCGCATCCGCAGCGCCGTACGGCTCACGACCCTCACAAACTCGGCATTCACCCGTTCCGGGAAGATCTCGGCATGCTCAAACTGCGGGCCGACCGTCTCCAGATCCAGTGTATCCACCGTATCGCAAAAGACCACGCAATGTGGGTTGCCCACCGAGAGGCAGGTAATATGCCAGGTCGAGTCTGCAATCTCTACGGGAAAATCTTTAATGAATGTGTCCTGATCGATGTTACACTCTGAATCAGCGAGTTTTTCTATGTTGAGCGGAACCGAGGCGGCGTCCAGCTTTGCCTTGCCCATGTCCACGGCCACGGAACTCACCAGCCCGTCGCGGCAGAAGAGCTTCAGGCTGCGGATGCCCCCGGCGGTCTCCACCGAGAGATGTTCCGTCCGGAGATAGCCCCGGTCGTACATGTACTTGCCCACGCAGCGCAGGTTGTTGCCGGCCATTTTCCCCTCACCGCCGTCCCGGTTGAAGCTGCGCATGCGCACATCCGCCCGGGCGGAATGCTCCATGAGGACGATGCCGTCAGCGCCGATGCCGTAATGCGGCTGGCAGAGGGAGACGCAGAGGGATTCCGGGCAGGACACACTTCCGTCGAAATTCTCGATGAAGATATAGTCGTTTCCACAGTCCTGCATCTTGGTGAAGGGAATCGTCCGGCGCCAGCGGCGCATGCGGTTCAGGTCCACCAGCTCGGTGTTGCTCTGACTGTAGCGCGAGGCAATGCTGTCTGCCAGGGCCCCGGCGGTATCCAGGGAGGTCAGACAGGGAATGCCCAGCTGCATGGCGCGCCGATGCAGGGCAATATAGTCTCCCATGGTACCGTCCTTCACGGCACCCGTGTAGACGATAAGCTTCAGGCCGGGGGCCTCCCCGCGGAGGATCTGTTCCGCTTCAAAGCGCTCCACCGGCAGCCCCGCCCCGGCGATGGTGGCCGCGGTGCCTTCGGTGCCGCAGAGCTTCAGACCCAGCTCGTGGAAGCGGCGGGCGAGGTTCAGGATCTCGGGATAGTCCGCGGTCTCTACACTGAGAAGGACCTTATCCCCGGCGGAGGGGATGTGGAATCCGGCAGCGGTCAGGCCTTTGTACATGGCTTCGGCAAAACTGCGGCCAAGGCCAAGAACCTCTCCGGTGGACTTCATCTCGGGGCCAAGGATGGAGTTCGCGTCCGAGAGCTTTTCAAAAGAGAACACCGGGACCTTCACGGCATAGTAGGGCGGCGTGCGCCAGAGGCCGGTGCCGTAGCCCAGATCCTTCAGCTTCGCCCCCAGCATGATGCGTGAGGCCAGATCCACCATGGGGACGTTCGTCACCTTGGAGATGTACGGGACGGTGCGGGAGGCGCGGGGATTGACCTCAATGACATAGAGCTCCCCCTCATAAATCAGGTACTGGATGTTTACCAGCCCCCTGGTGCCCAGGGCCAGGGTCAGCTTCTCGGAGACGTCGCAGATCCGGTGGAGGAAGGGATCGGTCAGATTGTATGGCGGGTAGACCGCGATGGAGTCGCCACTGTGGACGCCGGCACGCTCAATGTGTTCCATGATGCCGGGGATCAGGACGTCGGTGCCGTCCGAGATCACGTCCACCTCCAGCTC
>JAGAFT010000051.1 GCA_017627975.1 Oscillospiraceae bacterium | reverse complement strand
CGCCCTGCGCCATGCCGGCGATGCGTTCCGGCGTCAGGGTGAGCCGGTCGAGCATGACCTCGCCGTAGCGGTCGCGGGAGGCTTCGATGTCTTCGCGGTTCGCGGCGAGAATCTCCTCCTGCTCGGAGAGCAGGCGCTCGGCGATTGCCAGGAGCGCGGCGTTCTTCCGTGCGCTGGATGCGGTCAGAGCCGGCAGCGCGGCTCTGGTTTCAAGCAGAATGTCATGTGTTTTTCTCATGTGTTTTTCCTCCCGATAAAGCGTGTTCCGACGGCCTGCCCGTCCAGTACGTCATAGAGAAGCGCAGGCCGGGAACCGTTGAGTATGACCATGTCGGTTCCGGCGTCCATGCAGATGCGGGCGGCAATCAGCTTGGTATGCATCCCGCCGGTGGAGAGCGCGGTTCCTCCGCCGCCTGCGCCCGCATCCATCTCCGGGGTGATTTCTCTTACCTCCGGGATCAGCCTGGCTGACGGGTCATGGCGGGGATCGGCGGTATAGAGCCCGTCGATGTCGGAGAGAACGATCAGAAGATCTGCCTTCACACTCACGGCGACCAGTGCGCCGAGGGTGTCGTTGTCGCCGACGGCGATCTCATCCGTGGAGACGGTGTCGTTCTCATTGATGACAGGCAAGGCACCCAGCTCCAGAAGCCGCTGCAGCGTGTTGGCAAAATTCCGGTGTCTCGCATCGTCCCGGAGATCCTCCCCGGTCAGAAGAATCTGGGCGACGGTGTGGTTGTATGAGGCGAAAAGCTTGTCATAGACGTACATGAGTTCACACTGGCCGACTGCGGCGGCAGCCTGCTTGGTGGGCATGTCGGAGGGACGCTGCGTGAGGTTCAGCTTCCCGACGCCCATCCCAATGGCCCCCGAGGAGACCAGAACAACCTCGTGCCCTGCGTTCTTTATGTCGCTGAGCACCTTACAGAGGGTTTCAACATGACGGATATCCATCCGCCCGGTGGGATGTGTCAGGGTAGAGGTACCGACCTTTACCACAATTCTCAATGATATCATCTCCCAATATTCTGTCAGGATGGTGCACTGAGCACAGTTTACTATAAAAGATCGAATCGGTCAAGATTGTGCCGGGAAGAGGCAAATTGAAGGTTAAAAGTTCAAAAATTTCATTTAAAACGGCCAAAACTTGGCAAAACGCACAAAATGAAGTTGCTTTTTTTGTACAGTATGCGATCTTGCTTTTTCCGGGATTTTCCTGTAAGATATAGCCAGAAAATGAAGGAGGGAAAAAACTCCAAGCTCCCCGGAAAGTGGGGCCGGGTGAGTGCCGCTGAGGATCATCTCAGGGAACGCTCCGACAAAGAGGGTATCTCACTTATGAGATTTGCGTGACGCGCAGTTAAAATGTTAGAGAGAGGATTCCGTGAATGGCACAGCGGTGCATTTGATCTTAAAGAAAGAGAGGTTAAAAGATGTTAGATATTAAGAATTCAGAGAAGTAAGCCCTGATTGTGTTGAGCGATTGAAGCTGCAGTCAGGGCTTACTTCTTTTTTGCGCGATTTTTGTGCGATTTAAGATATATGTGTGTTGGAAGACCGCCGGCAGAGGCGGCTTTTTTATGCCTGTAAAAGACCGATCATCATAAGATTTCAGTTTACAGATCCGGCATTTCGTGATAGAGTAAGCACGGTACAGAACCGGATTCCGGTGAGATTTCGTAAGATTTCTGCCGGGCCGGAAAATGAATTGCTTTATCCGGGCGACATAGATTAAGAAAGGAAGCGTATTCGTAATCATGAAAATCATTGCAACAGACAAAGCACCCGCAGCCATCGGACCCTATTCCCAGGCCTACTGTGTGAACGGACTTCTCTTCACCTCCGGCCAGGTTGCCCTTGACCCCGCCACCGGTGAGGTTGTCGGCACCGACATCGAAACCCAGGCCGAGCAGTGCTGCAAGAACATCGGCGCGCTTCTGGAAGCGGCAGGAACCGACTTTTCCAAAGTAGTGAAAACGACCTGCTTCCTCGCAGATATGAAGGACTTTGCCGCATTCAACGCGGTTTATGCAAAGTACTTTGTCAGCAAGCCGGCCCGCTCCTGCGTGGCGGTGAAGGAACTGCCCAAGCAGGTTCTCTGCGAGATCGAGACGGTTACCCTGGCAGACTGATCCCGGACGGCGGCCCGGCTCCGCTGCGGCGGAAACGGAGCGAAAACCATATCACAAGATCAAAAGACACAGAAGAGAACTTATTGTTCCGCTTCTGTGCCTTTTCAACACATATATAGAAAGAATGCTGCGGGCCAGGGGTTATGCAAAGGCGTCGGCCCGGCGCGCTGCTTCGCAGATCAGCTTGACACAGGTGTCATATCCCAGGAAGCCCGTATCCAGGGAGAGCGTATAATTCCGGCTGTCGCCCCAGTGCTTCCCGGTGAACTGTTCATAATAGGTGCGCCGGGCCGCGTCGGTCTTCTGCATTTTCTTCTGGATTTCCGTTGGATTTGTGCTGCCGATCAGCTTGCCGATCCGCGCGGCGCGATGGATGTCGCTGGCGTAAAGGAATACATTCAGACTGGGGATGTTGGCTTTGGCCATGATTTCATCCGCACAGCGGCCGAGAATCACGCAGGGACCCTTCATCGCCAGATTCACAATCACATGCTGCTCGATGGTGCGGACCGTATCCTGCTGATCCACGTAGGCAGCGGGAGCGATCATGCGCAGAAGAATCCCGGTACGGGTAATCTCTTCTTCCACACGCTCGACTTCCGGCGTTTCCAGGCCGCTCTCTGCGACGGTGGCTTTGATAATATCCCGATCATAGAACTCAATGCCGAGCTCTTCCGCAACGCTTTTGCCGATGGAATGCCCGCCGGCGCCGTATTCTCTGCTGATGGTAATAATCATAGCTGATCCCTCCTGTTGTGTTCGCGAAGCACAAAACTAGACTGTATTGTAACACGATTTTCACGGTTCTTCAATGGGGATTGCAAGGAAAGAAACGCATAATTGGCTTGAAAACCTACCAAACACGCGGTATAATAGGAAAAACGAGAAAACGGAGGAACTCTTTTATGATGATTTCCACCAAGGGCAGATATGCGCTGAGGATTCTTACCGACATCGCGGAGCATCAGGGCGACGGTTATGTCCCGCTGAAGGAGAGCGCGGACCGGCAGGAAATCTCAGAGAAGTATCTGGAGAGCATCGTCAGCACACTGGTGAAATGCGATTTTATCGAGGGACTGCGCGGCAAGGGCGGCGGCTACAGGCTCAGCCGGCCGGCAGAGGAGATCGTGGCCTATGATGTGCTGTCCGCCATGGAAGGGACGCTGGTACCGGTGGCCTGCCTGGAGGAACGGGCAAAGCCCTGTGCACGGACAGCGGTCTGCCAGACCCTCCCGCTGTGGAACGGATTGAACGAGGTTGTCAAGGACTATCTGAGCCGCTTTACCGTAAAGGATCTGATGAAACAGGAAAAGGACTACGTGGAATAGCGTTTCATCTGGTCGATGATCAGCTTTCCGACGGTATCGGCAAAACAAGAGAAATCGCGGATGCGGACAAAGTCCTGCCCGTATACCATTCTGGCCGAAGGCAGGTCCACATCTTCGCCGGTAAAAATACAGATCACTGAGATACCGTCCGCCCGCAGGCGGCGCACCTCGTGAGCTGTATCGGTGAGCGCCCGGAGCCCGTCGTAGGCGGCCCCGACATCCCGCTCATCCTTCCGGATTTTGGCGATGTCCAGGGGTTTTACGTCCGAGAGCACGATGAGCATTTTGTGCTCATACGAAGTCCGGGACATCAGGTTTCCTGCCGCGCGGACGGCCAGCCCGTCACGGTTGCAGCCTTCGGTGTAATAATCGAAGATACCGCTGCTGTCAGCGGAGGAGTAGTCGTTGAACAGGCGCAGGATGGTAAAGCCGCTCATGGAGCAGAAGCTCATTACCCGGCAGGGAACATGACAGCGCTTCAGCGCTTCGGCGATAATGTAGGCCTGAGAGGAGATTTGGGCCGCCCGGGTGATCT
>JAGAFT010000050.1 GCA_017627975.1 Oscillospiraceae bacterium | reverse complement strand
GCTCCCCGGCACTGTCAAGTATGGAATTCTGGCAAATGAAGTGCAATGCCCGGGAATTCCCGGAGACGCATGTAAAACTGCCTAATTTTTTTGCCACGAATTGGGCAAATAGCTGAAAATCAAAAAAACGACAAAGATACACTTTACAAATCGCTCGAGCATTGATAGGATTTAAACATCCTACATAGGACATTTAAATTGGAGGTGCCAATTCATATGACTGTTGATGAACTCTCCCGCATTGCCAACCGGCTTCGCCTTGATGTGGTGGAGACCGTGCATGACGCCGGTGACGGACATCCGGGCCCCTGCATGTCCATCGCTGATATTATGGCGGTGCTTTTCTTCGAGGAAATGAAGCTCGACCCGAAGAATCCCCGCTGGCCGGAGCGTGACCGCTTTGTGCTTTCCAAGGGCCACGCCTGCCCGATCCTGTACGCCGCCCTGGCCCGCAAGGGTTATTTCCCCGTGGAGGAGCTGAAGGGCCTGCGCAGCCTGGGCAGCTTCCTGCAGGGCCATCCCGACATGAACAAGATCCCCGGTGTGGATACCGTTTCCGGCTCTCTGGGCAACGGCGTTGCCATCGGCCTTGGTATGGCCAAGGGCTGCAAGATGCAGGGCATCGATAACTATGTGTACGTGATCGTCGGCGACGGCGAGGAACAGGAGGGTATCATCTGGGAGGCTGCCATGGCGGCCGCCAAGTTCAATGCCGGCAACCTGATCGTGTTCGCCGATCTGAACAATCACCAGTCCGGCGGCAAGGTGACGGAGCTTTCCAGCCTCTATCCCGTGCCGGACAAGTGGAAAGCTTTCCACTGGCATGTGCAGGAGATCGACGGCCACGACATTCAGCAGATCCGCGATGCGATCGCCGAGGCCAAGAAGGTCACCGATCAGCCGTCTCTGATCGCCTGCAAGACGATCAAGGGCAAGAACATCCCCTACATGGAGGACAACAACGCCTGGCACAAGAAGGTGCCCACCGATGAAGAAGTTGAGATCGCCCGTGAGGCGCTCAAGGGTAAGATTTGGGAGGTCTGAGAACATGGCGACAAAATCCACAAGAGAAGCTGCGATGCTGGCCATTTTGGAGATGGCCCGTCAGGATGATAAAATCGTGATCGTTTCCCCCGACTCGGTGGGTGCTGCCAGAGCCACCAAGTTCCGCGAGGAGTTCCCCGACCGTGTGATCGAAGTGGGCATTGCCGAGCAGGACGCTGTGGACGTGGCTGCCGGTCTCGCCACCACCGGCATGAAGCCCGTGGTCGTCTCCTATGCCGGCTTTTTGACCATGCGCGCCTGCGAGATGATCCGTACCTTCATTGCCTATCCCGGCTTGAATGTGAAGCTGATCGGCCTCAACGGCGGTATGCTTGGCGGTGAGCGTGAAGGCGTTACTCACCAGTTCTACGAGGACGTGGGCATCGTGCGCTCCATGCCTGGTGTGAAGATCCTCACCCCCGCGGATGCGGAGCAGGCCTATCTGGCTGCCAAGGCCATGATGGAAGTGGACGGCCCCGTGTATCTGCGTCTGGGTTCCGGCCGTGAGCCGGAGGTATTCCCCGAAGGGACTCCCTTTGAGTTCGGTAAGATCCGCGAAGTGAAGAACTACGGCGACGACGTGGCGATCTTTGCCTCCGGCTTCATTATGAACCGGGCCATCGAGGCGTTGGACAAGCTCCATGAGGAAGGTGTCAACGGCGTGCTGGTGGATGTATCCACCGTCAAGCCCCTGGACAGCCAGGGCGTGGCCGCAGTCCTGCGCCGCACCAACTGCGCTGTGGCCGTGGAAGACCACAATATCTACGGCGGTATGTCCTCCGCCATCTGCGAAGTGGCCTGCCATTATCATCCCTGCAAGGTCCGTCGTCTGGGCCTGAAGGACGTCTATCCCCGCAGCGGCAAGGCCGCGGAACTGCTTGATGCCTACGGGCTGGCAGTTTCCGATATCGTCGATGCCGCCAAGGACGCCATGAGCCTGAAATAAGTTTCTTGGATCGGGGCGGTGGTTTTCCACCGCCCTGACCTGCGAGGAGCCTCATGAATAACGGAAGGAGAATAACATGTCCCTCAATTCTGAAAAAATCTTTTCCGGCGTAGAACACGCCGACGCCAGAAGCCTGTTGTACGCCACCGGCCATCTGCAGGAGAACATCGGACGCAAGCCGTTGATCGGTGTGGTCAACACCTTCAACGAGATCGTTCCCGGTCACTTCCATCTGCGGGGCATTGCGGACGCGGCCAAGCAGGGCGTCCTGATGAACGGCGGTGTTCCCGTGGAATTCCCCGCCATCGCCATCTGCGACGGCATCACCATGGCCCATAAGGGTATGATGTACCCGCTGCCCAGCCGCGAGCTGATCGCCGACTCCATCGAATCCATGACCATGGCCCACGGTCTTGACGGTCTGGTGCTGGTGGTCTCCTGCGATAAGACCGTGCCCGGCGCCATCATGGCGGCGGCCCGCATGAATATCCCCGCCATCGTCATTTCCGGCGGTCCCATGCCCACGGGCTTCTACGGCAAGGACGTCTCCGACTACTCCGCCTGCATCGAGACCGTCGGCAAGGTCCACGCCGGCGAAATGACCGAGGAGCAGCAGGAGGAACTGACCCAGCACTGCTGCCCGGGCTGCGGCTCCTGCTCCGGCATGTTTACCGCCAACTCCATGAACTGCCTGGCGGAGGCCCTTGGCATGGCCCTGCCCGGCAACGGCACCATCCCCAGCTACTACGGCGAGCGCCTGGGCCTGGCCAAGCGCGCGGGTATGGCAGTTGTCGATCTGGTCAAGAACAATGTGCGGCCTCGGGACATCATGACCGAGGAGGCTTTTGAAAACGCTATTCGCGTGGACATGGCCATTGCCGGATCCACCAACACCACGCTGCATCTGCCGGCCATTGCCAACGAGCTGGGCCTGCCTCTGCCGCTGAAAAAATTCGACGAGATCAGCAAGACCACGCCTAACCTCTGCCACATCAGCCCCAACGGCCATCACCATATGGACGATCTCTACCGGGCCGGCGGCATCTACGCCGTGATGCATGAGCTGAACAAGAAGGGCCTGCTTCACACCGACTGCCGCACCGTGACCGGCAAGACTCTTGGTGAGCTGCTGCCCGGACATGACGTGAAGGATTACACCGTGATCAAGCCCATCGACGCGCCCTATTCCAACCAGGGCGGTCTGGCGGTGCTCTTTGGCAACCTGGCGCCTCAGGGCTGCGTGGTCAAGGCTGCTGCCGTCTGCGAGCAGATGATGACTCACACTGGCCGGGCCCGCGTGTTTTATTACATGGAAGACGCCACCCAGGCCATCCTGCGGGGCGACATCGTTCCCGGCGACATGGTCGTCATCAAGTGCGAAGGCCCCAAGGGCGGCCCGGGCATGCGTGAGATGCTTTCTCCCACCGCCGCCATTGTCGGCCGCGGCCTGGGCGAGACGGTCTCCCTGCTGACGGACGGCCGGTTCTCCGGCGCCACCCGCGGCGCGGCCATCGGCCACGTCTCTCCGGAGGCCATGGAAGGCGGCGTGTTCGCCGTCATCGAGGAGGGCGACACCATCACGGTGGACATCCCCAACCGCACCATACATCTGAATGTAGACGACGAGACCATCCAGAAGCGCATCGCCGCCTGGAAGCAGCCGCCGCTGAAGGTCAAGTCCGGCTACCTGGTGAAGTATTGCAAGACCGTGTCTTCTGCCGCAAGCGGCGCTGTGACCACCAGATACGCAGAGGGTGCATTTGACAGATAAGGAAGAAGGAGTAACACACCTATGAAAATCGCAATGGTTGGCTGCGGCGCAGCCGGAAGCTGTTTTGCCGGATACCTCTGCAAGGGCGGGGCGGATATCACCCTGGTAGATATGTACAAGGCGCATATGGACAAGATCGCCGCAGACGGCCTGGAGTTCATTGTCTATCCCGACACCCACTATCATCTGGACGGCTTCAAGACCGCCTATACCGCCGAGAACATCGGAACGATGGACATCGTGATCTTTGTTACCAAGGCGACTCAGCTTGACGCCGCAGTGGAGAGCGCCATGCCCTGCATCGGCCCGGACACCGTTGTGGTCTCCCTGATCAATGGCCTGGGCAACGACGATATCCTGCTCAAGCATTTTCCGGCCAACCGGATCCTCTGCGGTTCCGGCGCCCTGGGCACCGCACTGAAAGAGCCCGGTTGCTGCATCTCCACCGAGGTGGAGGGCACGCTGGTTCACTTCGGCGCCCTGGAAAACGGCCCCGTCACCGATAAGGCCGGCCAGCATCTGGCTCAGGTGTTCAATGCCGGCGGCTGCCGGGCGGAGTTCAATGAGGATGACCGGCCCAATATCTGGAAAAAGGTCATCATCAACTGCACAGTCAACACCGTCTGCGCACTGCTGCGTCTGAAGATCATTGAGGTCGCCCAGGATCCCCACGGGATGGAGCTGTTCCGGGGCGTTGTCCGGGAAGCCTGCGCCATCGCCACGGCCCGCGGCGTTCCCTTTGACGCGGTGGAATTTGAGAACACCCACCTCAAGAACTTCATCGACAACATGGGCGACTACTATCCCTCCATGGCCCAGGATATGCTGCAGAATCATCGGCAGACCGAGATCGACAATCTCAACGGCAAGCTGTGCGAGTACGGCCGGGAGCTGGGCATTCCCACTCCGCTGAACGAAGTGCTGGTCACCGAGGTCAAGGCCATCCAGGCCAATTACGACAAGCAGTATTTGAAATAAACCAATAGAAGCGAAAAAGCTCTCCGGGTTACGGTCCGGAGGGCTTTTTCGTACCGCTTTTTGTGGTGGGCTTGCATCACCGGAAAACTTGTGCTATTTTGAATTATCCGCAGAGAAGACAAAGACGACGAACGGAAAGCGCAAAAGGAGAGACGCAGCAACATGGTTGAAAAAACACTGGATCTGCACATGCATTCCACGGTGTCCGACGGGACGGATACCCCCCCGGAGATCCTTGCGCGGGCCAGAGCGCTTGGCCTTGGCCTGTTTTCGATCACGGATCACGACGCCATCAAGGGCTGCCAGATCGTACAGGAGCGTCTCACGGAGGGCGACCCGGCCTTCCTTACGGGGGTCGAATTCTCCTGCCGGGATGAAGAAGGCCAGTATCACATCCTGGGCTACGGCTTTGACCCGGAGGCAGAGCCCATATGCCGGACGGCAGCAATCAGCCATAGCTATCGGATGCAGAAGATCACGGCGCGGCTGGCATTCTTGAAAGAGAACTACGGCTTTTCCCTCACCAATGAGGAGCAGGCTCAGCTTCTTTCTTTGGATAACCCCGGTAAACCGCACATTGCGAATCTGATGGTGAAGCACGGGTATGCTTCTTCCAAAGAGGAAGCGTTCCGGCTGTATATCGACAAGATCCGCTTTGTCAACGAGTTCCTTCGGCCGGAAGCCGCGATCCAGAGCATCCGGGAGGCTGGCGGAATCCCGGTTTTAGCGCATCCTTCCTTCGGCAGCGGGGAGCAGCGAATCGTGGGAGAGGAGATGGACAGGCGGCTCAAACGCCTGACGGCTTACGGCCTGGAGGGCGTGGAAGCCTTTTACTCCGGATTCACGGAAGAGCTGCGTACCGAGATGCTCCGGTTCGCCGAACAATACGGCCTCTATGTGACGGCCGGCAGCGATTATCATGGGACAAACAAAACGGTAGCCATGGGGGATACGGGGCTGCCCCGGGAGGCGGAGTGGCCGGATGGCCTCCGCCGGTTCCTGGCGGACGTAAAGCCCATGGAAAAATAAGCCAGATACCGCGGGGACGAGACGTACCAAACCGAACGAAGGGGGGACGTCTCGTTTCTTTCGGAAACCGGGCGTATGGTCCGGTGCTTTTATGGGGCAGGTTTTTCTTATGAAAACTTCCTGCACGGCCGGAAGCTGCTCCCCGGCGTATAAACAATACATACGCATCTTCTTTGACATATCATCCGGCCTTTGTTACAATGAAAGACACGGAGGAAGGACAATGAGAGAATACGATGTCATTTGCATAGGCATGGCGCTGGTGGATTCCATCATCAAGGGCTTTGAGCCTGAGCCCATTTCGGCCTCGGGCTATCGGGCGGCCTCCGGCTCACTGAGTGTGGGCGGCGAGGCGGTGAACGCGGCCATGGCCGCGTCAAAGCTGGGGCTGAAAACCGGGATCCTCTGCTCCCTGGGTGAGGATGCGGCGGGCGATCTGATCGTTTCCGCCTTGTCCGGCTGTGGAGTGGACACGGGGCGGATCCTTCGCTCAGCCGTGCATCCGACGCCGGTCACCACCATGTTTGTCCGTGAGGATGGCACGCGAAAGTCGATCACCAACAGCGCCCATCGCTATAACTTTCATCCAGAGAATTACCCGGACCGTTTTTGTGCCTCCAGGGCGCTGCTTCTTGGCTCCCTTTTTCGCGCGCCCTTTGACGAGCCGGAAACCGTTCACACGGTACTGACCTCCGCCAAGGGAGCGGGCCAGCTGGTTTTTGCCGATACAAAGCTGCCGAATTTCCGCCGTCTGACTTTGGAGGACCTGTGGGAGTCCCTGCCGCTGATCGACTATATCACGCCCAACGAGGACGAGGCCCGGTACTATTCCGGAAAAGAGAGGCCCGAGGAAATGGCCGATGCTTTTCTCGCTTTGGGAGTCAGAAAGGTGATCATCAAACTGGGTGGGAAGGGCTGCCTTCTCAAAAACGAGGAAGGGTCCTCTTATCTTCCCGCCTGCAGCATCCATGCGGTGGATGCCAGCGGCGCAGGGGACAACTTCGTGGCGGGCTTCGTCTCTGAAATCCTGCGGGGGACCTCCCAACAAGAGGCGCTCCGCTTCGCCAATGCCTGCGGCGCGATCTGCACGACCGCAGTGGGAGCCGGTACAGCGCTAAAGAGCAGGGAGCAGGTGCTGCAGTTCCTGCGGCAAGGTGAGAAGTAAGCCCGGTTTCCGCTCAAATCCCCTTCGGATCGTAAATGGATTCGGAGGGGATTGTCCTATGGCCGGGCAACGGGGAAACTGCGGTACCCGGAGACCGTCGGTGCACCGTCGGCAGCGCGTGCCTGGCCGCGCGCATCTTGCAGACGCTTTTGGACGGCGGCGAAAGAAACAGTTGCTGTTTCATGCGGATTGTGGTAAAATGCACAAAAAGAAAAAGAGAGAAGGGCGTTTCTCTTTTGATGAGTTTGGGCTATGGCGGTGATCGAAATGCAGCAGAACTGCAGCGAAAAACATTTCGCCATTAATCATATTCAAAATCGCTTCAGACAGTGACAATGGTTGCAGATGTCTGGAGCGCTTGCTGTTTTGGGATCGTTTAGAGAATGAAGGTGGGGCACGGCATGCAATGGATTCCGGGAAAAATGAGAGACATTTGGATCATCGAACCGAAGGTGTTCGGCGACAACCGGGGGTTCTTTATGGAGACCTGGTCGAAGCGCGAATTTGAGGAGCATGGACAGTTCTATGATTTCGTGCAGGATAATCACTCCTTAAGTTCGGTGAAGGGGACCCTTCGCGGCATCCATTTTCAGCGGGGAGAAAAGGCGCAGGCGAAGCTGGTGCGCTGTGTGCGAGGGGCAGTATTGGATGTGGCAGTGGATCTGCGGCCATCCAGCCCGACCTACAAGCTTTGGCAGGCGGTGGAACTGTCCGAAGAAAACAAACGACAGTTTTTGATCCCCCGAGGGTTCGGCCACGGTTTTTTGACGCTTACCGACCATGTGGAGTTTCTGTATAAAGCGGACAACCCTTACGCACCGGAGGCGGATGCCGGTATTCTCTGGAATGACCCGGAGCTGGGTGTCGACTGGGGGATCGCGGATCCGATCCTTTCGGAGAAGGACAAGCGCAACCCGCTCCTGCGGGATGCTGTGACGGGCTTTGAGGACTGGTGAGATGAAGGTATTGCTTACAGGCGTCAGCGGGCAGCTGGGCCATGACGCGGCAAAGTGCCTGCATGAGCGAGGCGTTGACTATCTGGGCGTCAGCTCCAAAGAGCTGGATATCACCGACCGGGACGTGGTGCTCCGGGCGTTTTCCGCGTACCGACCGGATGCGGTGCTGCATTGTGCCGCCTATACGAAGGTCGATCTGGCCGAGGATGAGGCGGAGCGCTGCCTGGCCGTCAACGCCGACGGCACGCGGAACGTGGCGCTGGCCTGCCGGGAAGTCGGCGCGAAGATGGTCTATCTCTCCACGGACTATGTTTTTCCCGGAACAGGCAATACCCCCTGGGAAACCGGAGATACGACCGGGCCGCTGAACATCTACGGGCGCAGCAAGCTGGCAGGGGAGCGGGCCGTGCAGGAACTGCTGGACGCTTTCTTTGTTGTGCGCACCTCCTGGGTCATTGGCGAGCACGGGAATAACTTCGTCAAGACGATGCTGCGCCTTGCGGAAACGCACCGTGATCTGCGGGTGGTAGACGATCAGATCGGCTCGCCCACCTTCACGGCCGATCTGGCGCCGCTGCTTTGCGATATGCTGGAGACAGAGAACTACGGCGTCTATCACGCCACGAACGAGGGCTTCTGCTCCTGGGCGGAACTGGCCGAGACCGTGTTCCGAATGGCAGGGAAGCACGTGGCAGTGGAGCATGTCAGCACGGAGGCCTATGGAGCAAAGGCGCTTCGGCCAAAGAATTCGAGACTGAGCAAGGCGTCGCTGGACGCGGGCGGGTTTGCGCGTCTCCCGGACTGGGAAGCGTCCTTGAACTCCCTGCTGGAAAGAATCATCTGAAAGAGAAAAGGTGCATAAAGCACGGAGCTGAAGAAGATGGAGTATACACAGAATCCGGAAAAAAAGCTTGCAGAGCAGGAGAAGACCATTCAGAGGCAGCAGGCATACATCGCGCAGCTTGAGGAGCAAAACCGCGACCTTGCCGAGAGCTTTGATATCATCTCCAACTCGTTCTTCTGGAAGATCACAAAACCGTTTCGCTTCCTGCTGGACGTGCTGAAATGGCTCTTTCGCCCGCGCGAGGAAAAGGGCCTGCTTCGCAAGGGCTTGTACAGCCTGCGGATGAACGGGCTGCGGTTCACGTGGCACAAAGCGCTGGAGAAGATCTATCACGCAGATTATGCCGCAAAAAGCGCGAAGCGACCTCTGTTTTCTGAGGAAGCGCTTGATAGACAGCGGGAGCATGTTTTCCCGGAAAGAATCAAGTTCAGCATCGCGGTGCCCCTATACAACACGCCGGAGCTGTTTTTGCGTGCGATGATCGAGTCCGTACAGGCGCAGACCTATCAGGACTGGGAACTGTGCATGGCGGACGGCAGCGGCGCGGAGCATGGGGACGTGGAACGCATTTGCCGGGAGTATATGGACCAGGACGCGCGTATCCGCTATCGGAGGCTGGAAAAGAATCTGGGAATTTCCGGCAACACCAACGCCTGTATGGAGATGGCGGAGGGGGACTACATCGGACTGTTTGACCATGACGATCTGCTGCATCCCGCGGCGCTGTATGAGGTCATGCGGACGATCGAAAACACTGGCGCGGACTTCATTTATACGGATGAGAGCACCTTCCGCGATACGCCGGAGGATGCTTATCTGCCCCATTTCAAACCCGACTTTGCGCCGGACAATCTGCGGGCCAATAACTATATCTGCCATTTTACGGTTTTTAAACGTGCGCTTTTGGACGAGGCCGGATGGTTCGACCCGACCTGCGACGGGTCGCAGGATCACGATATGATCTTACGTCTGACGGAGAAAGCACAGCGCGTGGCGCATATTCCGGAGATCCTGTACTACTGGCGGGCGCACGCCGGTTCGGTTGCCGAGAGTCCCGGGGTCAAACCCTATGTGACGGCAGCGGGCATCCGTGCGGTGGAAAAGCAGCTGGAGCGGCTCAATCTGGAGGGAGAGGTCGCGCCGGTCCAGCCAGGGCTGACGATCTATCGCACCCGGTATGCCGTCCGGGGGACTCCGAAGGTTTCCATCCTGATCCCCAATTATGAACACCTTAAGGATCTGCAGAGCTGCCTGGATTCCATTTTCAGCAAGACGACCTGGCCGGATTATGAGATCGTCATCGTGGAAAACAACAGCACGTCACGGGAGATCTTCTCTTATTATGAGGCGCTTCAGAAAGCGCATGACAATGTGCGCGTCGTCACCTGGCAGGGGGCGTTCAATTTCCCGGCCATCAACAACTACGGGGCACGGTTTTGTACCGGTGAATATCTGCTCTTGCTCAACAACGACACCAGAGTCATCTCGCCCGACTGGATCGAGGAGATGTTGATGTTTGCCCAGCGGCCGGATGTGGGCGCTGTGGGCGCGATGCTCGATTATCCGGACAACACCATTCAGCATGCGGGCGTTTGCCTGGGAATGGGCGGGATTGCCGGACATTTTTTCCAGGGAGCAGACAGGCACAATCTCGGCTACATGGGGCGCCTCCTTTATCCACAGAATGTGTCCGCGGTCACGGCGGCCTGTATGCTGCTGCGCCGGGATGTTTGGGAGAACGTGAGCGGAATGGATGAGACCTGGGCGGTCGCATTCAACGACGTGGACCTGTGCATGCGGATCCGGAAGACGGGCCTGTTGATCGTCTGGACGCCGTATGCGGAACTGTACCATGATGAATCCAAGAGCCGCGGCTCGGAGAACACCTCGGAAAAAAGAGCGCGCTTTCGCGAGGAGGTCCGCCGCTTTCGGGAACGCTGGGAAAACGAACTGGAGTCCGGCGATCCCTATTTCAACCCAAACTTTTCGCTGACGCGATCGGATTATTTCGTCCAATATCCCCTTCAGCCGCATGATGCAAGGTGAAATGAAAGAGAAGAATCTGAAATGGGAATCCCTTCTGGTCTTGCTGGTCTTTTTCATTTGCCTGGCCGGCGCGTTGTTGCTGCCGATGGATCAGTGCCCGGATGAGGAGGGGCGGAAATACTTGTCCGACTGGATGGTACGCACGGGAACGCTGCCAACGGGAAACGAGATGGAAACCATGCTCATGTCCTGGGAGGATACAAGCGCGCCGGTCTTGTCCATCAAGCCCGATTCTGATTTTGACGGCTGGGGCTTCTCCTACGCGCTGCGCCCGTACTTATCCGCCATCGTCGGCGCGGCCTTTGGACGGATCACGGCCTGCTTCACCGATTCGCCGCGCATTCTGCTTGCCGCGTCGCGCATGTGCAGTGTGCTGTCGGTCACGCTTTGCTGCGCTTTTTGCCTGAAGCTGGGACAAAGGCTTTTCGCACGGAGAAACTCCGCCGTTTTGTTTGCGGCCATTGTCTGCTTTTTGCCGCAGGTGCTGTTTCTCGGCATGTACCAGAACAACGATTCGCTGTCGCTTTGCGCGGTCAGCATGATGCTGTATTTCTTCGTGGAAGGATATGACCGCAAATGGCCGGTGAAAAGCTGCGCCGGTCTGGCGATCGGGTTTTCCCTGGGCCTGCTGTCCTATTATTCCGTCTACGGCTGGCTGCTGATGGGTGCGGTGTTCTGCATCTTTGCGGTGTTGACCGATCCGGATATCCCGGATAGGGGCGGCCTGATTCTAAAGCGCGCGGCATTGGTTGCGGTCCTCTGCTTCCTGCTGGCCGGCTGGTTCTTTATCCGCAACGCCCTGCTGCACGATGGCGACTTTTTCGGAATCGCCGCGGAAGAAGTGTCCCGGACAAAAATGCGCGGCCTCGGCTACAAGCTGCATGAATACGTGCGTTACCGAGAGAGAGAGAGAGAGAGCGCGCGCACATGTGCATATACACACGTACATATGCATACGGACACATATTCGCATCTATATATACGTGCACACATGCGCATAAACAAGTACATACGAAGCGCATGCATGCTCACGTACGCGCACGTGTCTGTGTGTGCATGTATATGCCTAGGCGTGTATAGCGTGCATGTATGCTTGCGTGTATGTACGTACGCACAGGCATCTGTACGCATACATACATGGATATGCACGCGCATGTATACACATGCTCATATGTGCCTATACGTAGACATACATACCTACATTTAAATAAACACGGGCGTGTAAACGCATATAGATGCACACGTGTGTGTACGTGTGGTGTATACGCACAGGCGCGCGTGCGCGTGTACGTATATGCGGACACGAACGTGCATGCCTACACATGCACACATATCGGCCTGTGTGTATGCACGCGTGTATGTACACGTGTATACATACATATGTACGCACACCTAGACGCCTACATATAGCGTATGTACGTCCACACAGACGTAGAGCTGTATATGTGCATACACATACACACATGTATGTGTAAGTAGGCATACACGCATATACGTATGTACAGTTGCAAGTGTGTGTATAGAGTGCATATACACAGATTCATGTCCATAGATGCGCACACACGTATACGCATGTGCATACACGCGCGTGTCTCTGTGCACGCACGTGTGTATACATGCACGTACGTATTAGTCAGCGTACATGTACCTATGTGCATACATACGCATGTGTCTATGTAGATGTCTACGTGCGCGCGCGTGTGTATACATATAGGCGTAGATATACACACCCACACACACACACAGACCTACACGTACACACACAGGCAGAAACACACATCCGGGTGTGTGTGTGTGTGGGGGGGTGTG
>JAGAFT010000049.1 GCA_017627975.1 Oscillospiraceae bacterium | reverse complement strand
TCACGGTGAGCAGGGCGGAGCTGGAAAGAATATATGATACCCTGGGCGACATGCTGGGACTGAGGGGGTGATGACGATGGAATGGTATCAGTGGGCGGCTACGTTAGGCATTCCGAGCATCATAAGCGGGATCATCTGCGGCGTGATCATGATGAGGATCAACAGAACCATGGCGAAGAGTGACGAAGCAAAAAAGAAAGCGGATGCGGAGGCACAACAGCGAGACAGGGAAATCAAGGCCCAGAATGAAAAGATGGAAGCGCAGAATCAGGCCATGATGCTGGGCATGCAGGCGATGCTCAGAGACAGGTTGCTGCAGGGGTATCGGCATTACCAGTCAAAGGGATGGGCTGACTATGATGACCGGGAGAACATGGAAAATATCTTCACCCAGTACCACGCCCTGGGCGCGAACGGTGTGATGGATGGATTCCGGGAAAGGTTCCTTGCTCTGCCGGATCACGAATAATACATAGTATAAGAAAGGGGTAAGACAATGTATAAGAAATGGTTTGAGGCTGCTTTGATCCGTGCTGTCCGCACCTTTGCGGAGGCCGCCCTGGCTTACATCGGAACCGGCGCGCTGGTTCTGGGTGACGTGAACTGGCTGGCTGTTCTGAGCGCAGGGGCCTTTGGCTTCGTCTCCGCCATGCTGCTGGCCCTGACCGGACTGCCGGAAGTGCCGGAAGAAAAACCTCCCGAAAAGATCATAGAAGAATAACAATTGCCCTGCGGTTCGGAACATGAAACGGAAGAGAATGGTAGTCAAAACGGTAGTCAGACGAAAGCGGAAAGCACTCAGAACGATTGAAATATAAGGAAATAAAGATGCTTCGATCAGACGGCTGTTAACCGAAGGGTTGTAGGTTCGAGCCCTACCTGGGGAGCTTCCCGGAAGCCTTGAAAATAAAGGCTTCCGGGATTTTTTATGTCTCGCGGAGGGAGTCGCGTAGGGTAAAAATGTGCACGTTTTCGGTAGTCAAAAGCCGCGATTGGTAGTCAAAATGGTAGTCAGAAAAGAAGTCAGAAAAAAGCCCCGGGGAGATCACCCGGGGCGCTTTTTTTATGCCTGTTTCAGGAGCTTCAGCGGAGGCGGATCCGCGAAGCTGGCGTCCAGCTTTTCGGCCTCGCGCCGGAAGCGGGAGTCGGTGACTTCATCATAGATCTTGAGGATCATCTTAGCATCTGCATGGCCCATCCATTTGATGCAGGTATTCAACTCGACGCCTTTATCACGGCACATGGTACAGAAGGAATGGCGGAGGTCGTAGGGAACGACGGTGAAATCCTTCCAGGGCGGGAGTTGGCCACCGGCGGCCAGGATGGCCTTGTGTTCCTTCGTCTTCCCGTACCACCGGCGCTCGCATCCGTTGATGGCCTTTTCCATGCAGAACACATACGATTCCCAGGCTGATTTCCACGCCTGGACGCTGACACGCTCTCCGGAGGCACTGGTAACCAGATAGCCGTGCTTCCCTTCCAGGGCTTTCCGGAGGGGGGCAAGTAGTGGGATCGTCCGTCGGGCGTTGTCTGTTTTCCCTTTGGAGGTGATCATGTAATGGTTCTGCCCGTCCAGATGGGCAAAGTCGGAGAGGGTGACCGTTCCCGCGTCAAAATCGACAGCCTTGTCAATGTCCAGCGCTTTGGCCTCCTGCGGACGGATCCCGGCGTAAAGCATGGCCATGACCGCGGCGTGGGCGCGGTGATCCGTGCAGTAATGATCTATCCACCACCGTTCCTGATCCGTGATGGCGCGATGACTGCCGACGGTTCCGGCGTGAGGCTTCGCATCCTTCGACCGGGCGGGATTGATCCGGCAGAGCCCGTTCTCGACGGCTGAGTCGAAGAGCGCGGAATAGATCTGCTTTGCGCTGTTGATATAGGACTGCGACAGGCCGAGATAAACGGTGGAATAAACCTGCTTGATCTGGAGGGGCTGCACATCGCAGAGGGGAACGTTCCCGATCTGGGAAATCAGGTGATCCAGATGGATGGCCAGCTGATGATAGGTGCTGTCTGAGACAGCGGGCCGGGCGATGGGCAGCCAGGCAGCTGCATACCGGGCCACCGTGACGGATGGGTCGAAGATCTGTCCGGCCTTCTCCGCTTCCTTGTATGCGTCTCTGGCCGCGAAAGCTTCGTCCTCCGTGTAGCCGTAGAACCATTCTCCCTTATACCGGCAGGCATACCGCCCATCCGGGCGGCGCTTCAGGTGCTGTTTCTTCGGGCGTGGCATGGGATCACCTCCTTATGCGGTGTGGTCAGTCGCGGTAGATTCGAAAGAGGTGCCTTTTTCCTGATTTTCGCTGGCGCTGTTCTCAAGGATTAACAAGGCGGCTTTTCGACAGTCGGGTGAAGCTTTTCGATACGCAGAGAGGATACGAGATTCGTCTGAAGTAAGAATCTCAGGCTCATTCAGGAAAAGCAAAGGATCCAGTTCTAAAATTGATGAAAGAGCGGAAATCTTGTCGCGCTTCATTTTCCGAATGTCTCCGCTTTCCCATCGTGAAACCGTGGCCTTGGAAACACCAACAGCGCGGGCGACATCGTCAAGGGTCATATTCAATTCCTTGCGCTTCTTTGAAATAACATCCCCTATTCTCATCAAGGTCACCTCCTGAGCAAGGAAGATGATAGCATAAGTTGCACAAAAATGCAAAATATTCTGCAAAAATGCTTGACAACATAAAATTGCGAGTGTATTTTAGATATGGTTGTTGCGTAAACACGAAACTTCTGGAGGTGAAATAGAGTGAAAGAGTATCTTTTGAGGCAAAGGATCAGAGAAGCAGGGATGAATATTGGAGAGTTCTGCGAGGCGGCCGGATTTGTAAGGGCTACATTCGACAGAAAAATCACAGGCAAGAATGAATTCGACAGAGAAGAGATCTGCCGGATCAGAGACACCCTGCATCTTTCTGACGAAGACATCCGCGATATTTTTTTTGACAAAGAAGTTGCGTAAACATGCAACGATAAAGAGGGGGAGAAGAAAAAATGAGCATCGATCAGAGGACACTGGATCTTCAGCAGATCGCAATCGACATCGAAAAGATGGTCAACCGGCACATCGTGGATCCGATCACGATCGTCTATGTGCAGATGACGAAGAAGGTCAGGGAAGAGGACAAGCAGCTGCAGCGGTTCCGGGTGACGGAAGGGGACGAATACTTCATGATCAGCCGGGGAGAAACGCTGCTGTATGTGGTCAACGTCACGGCGGACAGCTACATCACAGCGGCGCACGAACTGATGGCGCAGCTCGCGAGAAAGTTCTGAGAAAGGGGGAGAGACCATGAGCCTGAAAAACGGAGTCTGGCATGACGCGGAACTGGATCCGCCAAGGGCGGATTATCACGGGAAGCCGCTGCTGGCCGTGCGGGAGATCGGGAAGGGGAGCGAAGGATACCGGAAATATGACATCGTGACCTTCTACGCAGATCTCCTGCATGCGCCCAGCTGCATCTGGGACGGGAAGTACAGCAAGAGCGGCGTGATCTACTGGATGCCGCTGCCGGAGATCCCGAAGGACTGAGAAGGAGGCGCAGCATGGACAGGCTTTACAGCGTGGAGGAGATCATGGATCGGTACCGCTGCGGAGTACGCACGGCCCGAAAGTACATGGGCGAGATGGGCGCGATCAAGACGAAGCCGATGCTGGTGACCGAGACAGCCATCCTGAAATGGGAAGAGAAGAAGCAGGAGAGGGCGGAGGATCAGCAGCCGGAGCCACGGCGGAGGAAGCAGAAGAGCACGATGTCCATCGTGCCGGTGCCGCCGAAGCCGGGACAGTACATCAGCCGGGTGAGACCAAAGAACATAAAAAGCGCCCTCTGATGCTGGAACATCAGAGGGCATGCACCAAACTGGGCAGAGAAAGGTACAGGAGGATTATAGCATGAGAACCCGCAAAACAAAACCCCCGCGTGAAACGATGATCGAACGCCTGGGAGGAAAGGCGAATGTGATTGCGATGTTCGTTTTTTTCATCATCTCCATGACGGTCGGCATGATCCTGATCGACAGCGAAGCCAGGAAGGCGGAGGAAAGCCAGTATATCGACAGCTGGGAGATCACCCAGAACAGGAACATCGAATGGACATGGGCCGGGAAGGAAGCGCGGAAATGAAAGATGCAGCGTATGGGATCGGGAAAAAATATGAAAGCGTGATGTACTGGCTAAAGGAGATTGTAGAGGCCAGGAGAGACAGAACGATCACGTGGACGATTGAGAAAAAGAGCGCGATGCGCTTTAAGACGGAACGGGAGGCAAACGACTATGCAGCGAGAGAACGGATCTGCGGAGGATGTCCGGCGCTGATCGGCGAGGAGGATCGAGAGAATGAATAAGCCGAAGGCTCAATACATCGTCAAAAAAGACAGCAGATATCTGATGTGCAGGAGGGAGACCTTCACGGGGAGCAGGATCTGGGAGCCGGTTTTCTCCATCTACAGATATGACGCGGCAAGACTGGACTCCTTGCAGATTGCGCAGGCCGTAGCGATGCGTCTGGGCAGACCGGGAGAGAATTGGGAAATCAGCCGGTTTGACTGGATGACAGGAAACGAGGAGGCAATGGCATGGATGATGTAAGGCCGACGATCGTTTACATAGCAGGGAAAATGACCGGGCTGGAGGATCTGGGCCGGGAGAAATTCGCGATGATGGAGCAGAAACTAAGAAAGAAAGGGCTGATTGTGCTAAATCCGACATGTCTGCCGGATGGCATGCCGGCAGAGAAATATCTGCCGATTTGCATGGCCATGATTGATCAGTGCGACACCGTAGTGATGCTGGATAACTGGCAGGATAGCAAAGGGGCAAAGATTGAGCGGGAATACGCGAAGTACAACGGAAAGCGGATCGTATATCCGACCGGAAAGGGGAAGGGCACGAAATGAAAATCACGCGGAAAGAACGGCTGGAACGGGCGTTGATATATCTGGAGGAAGACAGAGAACGGGAGATCCGGGCTCTGAAGGATCTTGAAAACAATCACCTGAAGGAGATCATCATCCTGAGAAACAAGAAGCAGCTCTATCTTGCGGAGGTGGATCAGATGATCCGGAACGCCAGGAACGAGCTGATGGAGCTGGGGAGGTGCGCGGGGTGAAATGCTGCACAAGGTATGAATCTCTCTGCTTTGCGATAGATCTGATTGAGAGCATTAGACGGGCCCTGGGCGAAAACGGAAACGACAGCAGAAGAACGGGCGAGCATATCCAGAACCTGCAGGAGCTTGCCAGGGATGTCCGGTACGGCGGGAAATGGGAGGATCTTGGAGAAGCGGAAGAGATCGCCGGGGCGCTGGATTGCTGCGGGGAAGGGCTCAACTGTGCTATCTGCCCGCGGAGGCGTGAAATGGAAACCCGCGGAGGCTGCCCCGGCAACCTCAAACGAGATGCGGCAGCCATGATCCGGGCGATGGCAAAGAAGATTAGAGAGGCGGAGACAGGGACAAATGACATATGAGGATTTCCTGAAGAAAAAGAAGATCACGATAGAGCCAAGCGGATTTGACTGTACGGAAAGGAATCCGGCTCTTTTCGGTTGGCAGAATGACGTGGTTCGCTGGGCGCTTCGGAAGGGAAAATGCGCTATCTTCAGCGACTGCGGAACGGGAAAAACACGCCTGCTGCTGCAGTGGGCGCAGAAAGTACATGAGCATGAGGGGAGGGCAATCCTTATCCTTTGCCCGCTTGCCGTTGCACAACAGACCAGGAGAGAGGGAGAAAAATGCGGGATCAGCGTGAAGGTGGTCAGGGATCAGAGCGAATGCGAGAACGGGCTGAACGTGACGAACTATGAGATGCTGCAGCATTTTGATGCCGGATTCTTCTGCGGTGTTGTGCTGGATGAAAGCTCCATCATTAAGCATAAGGATGGAAAGACCAGGCAGATGATTCAGGACATGTTCGAAGAGACCAAATATAAACTCTGCTGCACAGCGACTCCGGCGCCGAATGACTTCATGGAGCTGGGGACACATGCCCAGTTTCTGGGCGTGATGAAGCAGACGGAGATGCTGGCGACCTTTTTCATGCACGACGGCGGAGAAACGCAGAAATGGAGACTGAAAGGCCACGCGGAGAAAAGATTCTTTGAATGGGTCGCGGGATGGGCCTGCTGTTTCCGCAGGCCGCAGGATCTGGGCTACATCGAAGAAGGATATGAGCTGCCGGAGCTCCGAGTGCACGAGGTCACGGTGGAAAGCAAAGGGACGGAGCTGATCAACGGCCAGATCATGATGTTCGCGCCCGTTGGGAAAACCCTGATGGAACGTAGGAGCGCGAGAAGGAACAGCCTGGAGGACAGAGTCGCAAAGGCGGCGGAGATCGCGAACAGCACAGAGGAGCAGGTGATGGTCTGGTGTGACCTGAACAGCGAAAGCAAAGCCCTGACAGAAGCGATTCGCGGAGCCGTGGAAGTCGAAGGAACCATGAGCATAGAGGAAAAGGAATCCGGAATCGTTGGATTTCTGGAAGGACGGAACCGGGTGCTGGTATCAAAGCCAAGTATCGCCGGATTCGGAGTGAACGCTCAGAATGCGCACATTGAGATCTTTGTGGGTTTGAGTGATTCCTTTGAAGCCTATTATCAGGCGGTCAGACGCGAGTGGAGATTTGGGCAGGAGCATCCGGTAGATGTCTATATCATCATCAGCGACGCGGAGGGAGCGGTAAAGGCGAATATCGCCAGGAAGCAGGAAGACGCGGAGAGAATGACGGCGGAGCTGGTAGGGTTCACAAAGGAATATCTGAAAAGCGACATGCAGCAGACAAAAAGAGACGTGGATGAATACTACGCCTTTGAGAAGATGGAGGTTCCGCAATGGATGAAGAACGTCGGATAAAAGGAAAGGAAATCGCGGAGGAATATGCACTGTATAACGGTGACAGCGCGGAGGTGCTGAAGATGCTGCCGGAGGAGTCCGTGCACTACATCATATACAGCCCGCCTTTTCAGAGCCTGTATGTATACAGCAACAGTGACAGAGATCTGGGCAATTGCAGGTCTGCGGAGGAATTCTATGAGCAGTTCCGGTTTATCGGAGAGGAGCTCTTCAGGGTGCTGAAACCGGGACGGCTGATGAGCTTTCACTGCATGAACCTGCCGACGAGCAAGGAGAGAGACGGATACATCGGGATCCGGGACTTCCGCGGGGAGCTGATCAAATTCTTTCAGGAGATCGGATTTATCTATCACAGCGAAGTCTGCATATGGAAAGATCCGGTTACTGCGATGCAAAGGACGAAGGCGCTGGGTCTCCTGCATAAGCAGCTCAAGAAGGACAGCTGTATGAGCAGGCAGGGCATCCCGGATTATCTGGTGACGATGCGGAAACCGGGCGAAAACCCGGAGAGAGTTACACATACAAATGAATCCTTCCCTGTCCAAGTCTGGCAGAAGTACGCGAGCCCGGTGTGGATGGATATCAATCCGAACGACACGCTGCAGTACAGGAGCGCCAGGGAGGAGCAGGATGAGCGGCACATATGCCCGCTGCAGCTGCCGGTGATCCAGAGGGGAATTGAATTGTGGAGTAATCCAGGGGACATTGTGCTGACACCGTTCATGGGAATCGGAAGCGAAACATATATGGCGGTCAAGATGGGGAGAAAAGCAGTCGGGTGTGAACTGAAAGAAAGCTACTATCGGCAGGCCGTAGCGAACACAAAAGCGGCGCTTAATACGAAGCAGCTGGATATGTTCGACATTACAGGATGAGAAAGAAGATGATCGGAAGTGAGCTTTATACCGTGGCTTGAAAAGAAATGCCATATGTGCGGGAAGGAGTTTGTTGCTACACCTCAATGGGTTTATCAGATCGGAACGGTTAGAGGGAATCGGTGGTTTTGCTCGTGGGGATGCTTCAGAAAGTGGAAAGCGGAAGCAGCAAAGATAGTTAAACCGGACAGGAGGAGGAACAGGATGAAAAAGCAGCAGGAGAGACCAACGGCTAAGTGGCTGGTGTTTAACATCGGGACTGAGTATGAGTTTGCAGAATGTTCCAATTGCGGGTGTGAGCTTAACCCGGATAAATACGACGAATACGACATGCCGCAGCGGTGCTACAAATGCGGGGCCCAGATCACAGATGTCGAGTTTCCGGAGTGATCGGACAGAAGCGGAGGGAGCGAGAACCAGAGATGGACAAGACGAATAAAGTCAGGATTTGCCGCGGATGCGGAGCAGAAATCCGGATTATGAAGACAGGAACCGTCTATAAAAATGTGATGGTTGAGGCGGAGCCGGTCTGGATCCGGCTGGCCAGCGGGGGGAACGTTTTCTACACAGCAGACGGGAGGCCGGTTTCCGGGCACCTGGCCGGGGATGCGGATGACGATCCGGATACCAACTTCCTGGAGGCATACATTCCACACCTGGGCAATTGTCCAAACAATGGAAGAGCACCGCGGAAGCGGAGGGGCAGAGAGGATACAGATGAGAGAAATCGTAGTCGATAATTTCGCGGGAGGCGGAGGAGCTTCAACAGGGATCGAGATTGCAATGGGACGGAGCGTCGATGTCGCGATCAATCATGATCCGGCGGCGATCGCGATGCACAGGGCAAATCATCCAGGGACAAAGCACTACACAGAGGATGTTTGGAAGGTGGATCCGGCGGAGGCTTGCGAAGGGCATCCTGTGGCTCTGGCCTGGTTCAGTCCGGATTGCAAGCATTTCAGCAAAGCAAAGGGCGGGAAACCGGTGAGCAAGAAGATCCGGGGCCTCGCATGGGTAGCTGTTAAATGGGCGAAGGCTGTTCATCCGCGGGTGATTATGCTGGAAAACGTGGAGGAATTCCAGGAATGGGGCCGCCTGACCGCGGACAACAAACCGGATCCGAAATACAAGGGAGAAACCTTCCGCCGATTTGTAGGCCAGTTGGAAAAGATGGGGTACAAGGTGGAATACCGGATGCTGCGGGCCTGTGATTACGGAGCGCCGACGGTCCGGAGACGATTTTTCCTGATTGCACGGTGCGATGGGAAAGCCATCTGCTGGCCGGAACCGGAATACGGAGATCCGGAAGGACTGGAAGTTGCGGCGGGCATCAAAAAGCCATGGAGGCCGGTGGCGGATGTGCTGGATTTCAACCTGCCATGTCCGTCCATCTTCGATACATCGGAGGAAATATGGGATAAATACCGGATCCGGGCAGTCCGGCCGCTGGCGGAGGCTACCATGAAACGGATTGCGAAGGGCATTATCAAATTCGTTATTGAAAGTCCGAATCCATATGTGGTCAATGATGCACAGGCATTTAACCTGATTCAGTATCACAGCGAGCAGTCTGAAGATATGCGGGGACAGGATATTCAGAAGCCGCTTATGACAGTGGACAGCTCAAACCGGTACGGACTGGTATCCACGTTTATCAGCAAATATTACAGCGGGGAAAGCATCGCCAGCGGAGCGGAAAAGCCGTTGCCGACAATAACAGCCATTGACCATAACGCGCTGTGCGCAGTGAACATTACACAGTTTAACCATTACAGCATCGGACAGGAAGTAACAAAACCGCTGAACACACTGACGGCGCAAACCAACCATTTCGGAGAAGTGTGCGCTTTCCTGGTGAAATATTACGGAAACGGCGACAACGCCGTTTCCTGCGGAGACCCGGCACCAACGATCACGGCAAAAGACCGGATGGGGCTGGTGACGGTCCGCGGAGAGGATTATCAGATTGTGGACATCGGACTCCGGATGCTGACACCGCGGGAATTATTCGACGCTCAAGGATTCCCGGACGATTACATCATCGATGTCGATGCGGATGGAAAAGAATATCCTCGGAGCGAGCAGGTCGCGAGATGCGGGAATGCGGTTTGTCCTCCGATTCCGGCGGCGCTGGTCAGAGCGAATCTTCCGGAATTGTGCAGGCCGCCTCAAAGCTGGCGCTATTTGGAATGAAAAGGAGCAAAACAATGGAAGAGAAAAAGAAAAGGATCGATCTCGGACTGGACAATCCAGTCATGACGGCGGCAAAGCAGGCCATGAACTCGATTATGAAGCTTGCCGTCGCCAGGGCGATAAGCACAGGGAGCATGGAAGGTACAGCGACGCTCAACATACGATTTGAGCTGGAGGAAGACTTCGACAAGAAGACCGGAGAATCGTTCATTAGGCCGAAGATTGAATACAAGAGCAGATATGCCGTTCCGCTGAAAGACAGCATCGACGGGAAGATCATGGATCCATGCAGGATCATCCAGACCGGAGAAGGATTCTGTATGATCAGCAATCAGATCAGCATGGATGAAATCATGCAAGAGCTGGGAGAAGAATCATAAACGGACTTTCTTCTATTATATAGAGTCACTCCGGACGGATCCGGAAGCGGGGCGCAGTGAACCCCACTGAGAGCCTTGTATAGAGTATTAATAAATGAAGCATCAGGAAGAACGCGAGAAGGAAAATTAGATCCTGATTCGATAGGTGTGTGTGATGGAACGGACGACCTCCGGCGGAGGATCAGCGGGCGGCAGCGCGTCAGCTGACAACCACAGGGGGAGGGGGAAGGGGGGAACCGAGCAGGTTCCCCCGGATAGTCCACAGAGAAGGGAGGGCTGACCATGAGCTGGGAATACGAGGCGCTGTTCAACCGGCAGGATCCGCGGGATCAGCAGCTGGATTTCTGGTCGGCCACGCCCACCGCGATCAAGGTCGGGAAGATGGGATACCGGACGCGGACAACCTGGGCGGGTGACCGGCTGGAGGCGGAGGTCTTCCCGATCTACGGACGGGGAGACAATGCCATCGCCAGGGCAGCCAGGCACATGGTCACGCGGGAGGCCCAGCGGAAACTGAACGACCGCAGGGCAGAACGGAAGCTGATCCTGCTCGCGGAAGCAAACTTCACGAAGGATGACTATCACATGACGCTGACCTATGCCGTGGAACCGCAGACGGATGCCAGAGCCATCCGGGATCTGAAGAACTTCTTCGGGAGGGTGCGCCGGATCCGCGCGAGGAAGAAACTGCCGGATCTGAAATACATCTATGCGATGGGCGGAGGAGAGGGCGAGGAAGAAAAGCGCCTGCACTTTCACCTGATGATCAACGGAGACGGACTCAGCAGGGAGGAGCTGGAAGCCTGCTGGATGATGACGCCGGGCGCGGGCCGGGTGAATACGGACAGACTGCAGCCGAACGAGATGGGGCTGGAGGAACTGAGCAGGTACTTCTTCCGGCAGCACAGGGATCGGGCGAAACGGCAGGAGGGGATCTCATCGCGGAGGTACAGCGCCAGCAGGAACCTGAAACAGCCGAAGAGCAGAACGAGCGACAGCAGATGCAGCAATGCCAGGGTGAGAAAAATCGCACACGATATCCGGAACGAGGCGAAGGAAGAGATGGAGAAGATCTATCCGGGTTATCGGTTCGTGGACTGCAGAGTCTATTACAGCGATGTCATCGATGGAGTTTATATCCGGGTGATGATGAGAAAGATCCAGGGAGGGAAGCGTGATGGAAAGGTATGAGATCCTGACAAGGTACAGATGGCTGATGATGGAGGCAGAGACACTGATCCGTCAGGCGGACAAGGTCATGAAGATCGGGGCGCCGGCGGATATGCGCTCAACATGGCCGACAATGGATAAGCTTCTGGGATTGCCGCGGGGGACAAATGATCCGGAATCGGCCAGCGCTCAGAGCTTCGACGGATATATCAGCCGCCTCCGGGAGAAAGCCGATGAGTTGATTTCCATCTGCGATCAGTTTGAGACCGTGATCGCGCTGCTGGCGGACGATCAGGAGAGAGTGATCTGCCGGAAGTATTACGCACTCGGACTGACAGACGAAACCATCGCCGTGCAGGTTCATATGGACCAGAGCACGGTCAACCGGATCAGAAACAGAGCCATCGAGAATCTGAAATCTGCATAAAAAACAATTGATTGCATACCGGAAAGATTGTAGGCTTGTAGCATGGAAATGCATGAAACAAGGATATAGTTTTCAGGAGTGCTTCCGGGTTCGGCTCCTTACCGGAGGCGGGGCACGCTTTGCACCAGTGCGCGAGGAGGGACGGCACTGCATGGGATCAAGATCAAGCCGCTGGCCGTATGTGAGAAAGCTGGCGTGGGACAGAGACAGAAAAGCGAGAGCTCCGTGTCACATCTGCGGAATGGCGATTGATTATCATCTGGATCCGTCATCCGCTCCGGATTCCTGGGAGCCGGATCACCTGATCCCGGTCGCAAAAGATCCGGACAGGGAGCTGGATCTGAATAACATCCTGGCGTCTCATATGCGATGCAACAGAGCGCGAGGAGATGGAACAAACGGCGAGAACGAGCTCGGAAAAAGGAGCAGAATTTGGTAAAATTCAGCTCTTTTTTTGATGGCTTCTTGGGGGAAGGGGCCAAAAAATCTCGCGCGCGCGATAGAGGAAGAGACCACCGACGGCAGTCTTTTCCCCCTCCGAAAGATCCGGGAATTTTTTTCGGAAATTCTGATTGAGAAAGGCGGCGAAAGCATGACGAAGGCAGAAAAAGCAATGCTCTCCGGGGTGGATCCGGTCATGAAGGATCAGGCAGTAACCGTCTGCCGGATCGAGCGGGCTTTCCGGGCGAAGGTGAAGGAGCTGATCCCGATCTTCAAGGAGGCCGAGGCGACTCAGACCGTCACCAACACTCAGGGAGAAAAAGTACTGAAGAGTAATCCGGCCATGCAGGAGATCAGGGCAACCTTCCGGGACTATTGCACCATCGTCAAGGTGCAGCAGGATATCCTCGCCAGTAAGACAGCGCCGGTCGAGGTGACATCCATCAGCGCTCTCCGGAGCAAGCTGAAGATTGCGAAATGACAGGAAAGACAGAACCTCGGATCTACACTCCGGAGCTGAGACCGCTGACGGAAGAAACGACGCTGGGTTTCGCCTGCATCGAGTACGCAAAGACGGTCCTCCGGAAGACTCTATATCCATGGCAGGAATGGGCGCTGATTCATGCTCTGGAAATCGTGGGAGATCTGGACGGCTCATGGCATTTCAGATATAGGACTGTCCTTTTTCTGATCTCCAGGCAGAACGGGAAGACGGTCCTCTCCGAAGTGATCGCGAGCTTTTTCCTGAATGTCCTCATGTGCGAAAACATTTTCGGTACATCGCTTTCTTTGGAGAAAGCGGAGGAAGTCTGGGAAGCTGTCATCAAAGACCAGGAAGATTTTCCGGAGCTCTCCTGCGACATCACGAAGATCTCCAGGACGAATGGAAAGAAAAGACTGGAGCTGCTGTACGGAAGAAAATATAAAGTCGGGGCGCCATCCAGACGGGCGGGCCGCGGTGACAGCAACGACCTGGTGATGCTGGATGAGCTGCGCGAGCATCGCGACTGGGAAACTTGGGCGGCAGCCGTGGCCAGCATCAGCGCGAAACCAAATGGGATCGTCATGTGCTTCTCGAATGCGGGAGATCCGGAGTCGATCGTCCTGCGGCAGATCCGTGCACAGGCCCAGGGACAGAAAGCAGATTTCGGAGGAGACATCGATTCCGGCACGCTGGGTCTGTTCGAGTGGAGCTCGAAAGAAGGTGCCGCTATGGATGACTGGGAAGCCCTCGCGCAGGCTAATCCGGCGCTTGGATATGGCCTCATGACTGAGCGTGCGCTGATGGCGAACCGCGCGACATTCCCGGAGGCGAAATTCAGATCCGAGTGCATGTGTCAGCAGGTGGAGACAATCCTTCCTCCACCTTTCCCGGATGGAGCATGGGACAGCGGGACGGATGTCAATTCTTTCATCCCGCCGGCGTCGCCAGTTTACTACGGGATAGATCTGTCGCAGGATCGGCGATGGACATCCATCGGGGTCTGCGGCCTGCGAGAGGATGGAAACTGGCACATTGAGCTTGTGGCGCGGAGGATCGGCACGGAGTGGGCGCTGGACTGGTTCAGGGAGAGAGCGCTCAGAGGACGGATGAAGCTCGCGTTTCAGAGCCGGGGGGCTCCTGTCTCAGGGCTCGCGGAGCAGATCTGTACCATTCAGGGAATCGAACGAATCGCGATAGAAGGGCCGGACCTGTCCAACGGATGGGGCCGGTTTTTTGATGGAGTCTGCGCTTGCCTTCCGGATCGGGAGGGCGTGCGGATCTATCACTTGCCGCAGCCGGTCATGGATACGCCGGGACACACTATGCAGCTGAAGCAGATGGGCGGAGGGGTGAAACTGCCGGACCGGATCAAAAGTCCGGATGACATCGCGCCGCTTTTCGCGTGCATCATGGCGTTCACGGCTGCGACAAAAACGACAACGGAAAAGAAAATCTATGAATCCGTTTATGAGAACGGATCAACCCTGACTTTTATTTGATGGAGAGGGGGCGGGTGAATGCCCGGAATCCTTACAAGGTGGCGGACACTATTCCGCCCCATGGTCTACAACATCAGTTTCGGCCCGGATGCGCCGGCACAGGTTCTGAACCTGACGGCCCGGCAGCTCTACAACAGCCAGGACAATCTGGCGGCGGTGGTCAACTTCCTGGCGAACAGCATCGCTCATCTTCCGCTGAAAGTCTATGTCAGGGATGGCAATGACAACCGGAAGCGTGACAGGGACAGTAAGGCGGCGAAGGTGTTGTGGCTGCCGAACAGCGACCAGACGGAGTATGAGTTTATCCGCGCTCTGATGGTCGAGTATTACGTTTTCGGCTGTGTGTACGTGTGGGTCCTGCCGGATCCTGACAGCGAAAGCGGTCAGCAGATCCGGATTATTCCGACGGACTGGATCACCAACACGGAAAAGACCACAAGCTACGGCCCAGGGAAGATCACCGTGACCAGCACTGCCGGCACGATTGAGATTCCACGGACGGAGTTCGTCCGTTTCTCCATGTACGCGCCTGGCAATCCAGGCGGGTATGTTTCGCCGATCTCAGCTCTCCGACAGACACTGGAGGAACAGATCCAGGCCGGGCGCTTCCGGCGGGAGCTGTGGAAGTCTTCCGGCAGGCTGAACGCGCAGATTGTCCGCCCGAAGGACGTGCAGCCATGGTCTGAGGAAACAAAGAAACGCTGGATCGAGGCTTTCCGCGAGGCATGGGGCGCGAATGGCAGCCGTGCCGGATCCATCCCGCTGATGGAAGACGGTATGGAGATCAAGACTTTCAACGCTTCCTTCAAGGAACAGCAGTGGGTCGAAAGCGTGAAGCTGTCAAGGGAGGCGGTAGCAGCTGCATACAGGATTAACCCGTCCCTGGTGTGGCACTCTGACACGCAGACCTATGCCAGCAGTAAGGATAACGCCAGGGCGCTGTATGCGGAGTGCCTTGGGCCAGATCTGCAAATGATCCAGCAGAGGATCAATTCCTTCCTTCTGCCGATGATCGGAGCGGCCCCCGGGACTTATGTCGAGTTTGACCTGTCGGAGAAGCTGAAGGGCGACTTCGAACAGCGGGCCAGCGCGATGCAGTCTTCTGTTGGCGGCCCCTGGCTCACCAGGAACGAGGCACGGCGAGACAACAATCTGCCGCCGGTTCCCGGTGGCGATGAGCTGATCGTCCCGCTGAATGTTATCAGCGGCGGACAGGCCAGCCCGACGGATACTCACATGGGCGCATCCGGGGCAGAGAGTGTATCTGTCAAGGATATGGTTGTTAAAGCGGCTCAGAAAGCAAAAAGGGCTCAAGTAACGGTATCCCAGACGGATGAGGAGGCGGACGCTGTTGGAGACGCGCTGAAACAGTTCTTTGCGCGGCAGCGGAAGAGTATCCTGCCGAAGATCGGAGCAAAGGCTGTGAGCTGGTGGGACGTCCGGCGCTGGGACAAAGAGCTTGCTGATGACCTGGAGCCGATCATTGCGGATATCGTAGCTGCGCACGGCGAGATCATGGCGAATGCGCTTGGGTCTACGTTTACCGCTGCAGCGGTTGTTAATTACATCCGCAAGGTAGCAGAGTCCCGCGCAAAGCAGATTAATTCCAGGACGCTGGCAAAGCTACAGGCGGCTGTTGAAGCTGCGCTGGACAGCGAAGAAGAGACAAGCCCGCAGGAAGCTGCCGAACATGAATTCGATGTCCGGGAGGGCTTTGAAGCGGGCTTACTGGGTACAGCGTTGGCCAAGTGGGCGGCCGGATGGGCAACAGAGGAAGCGGCCAGGCAGGGAGAAGAGCAGGGTGTAAAACGGACGGTTTACAAAGAATGGAAGACCGGACCAAAGGCCCGCGCCTCTCATGCTGCGATGGACGGCGAAACAGTGCTGATTTATGAGAAGTTCAGCAACGGCGCTGACTGGCCGGGGGATGATTCCCTGGATCCGGATGAGTCCTGCGGATGTAACTGCTCCACGCAGGTGATCATTATCACTGAATGAGGAGGTAGCCATGTTTAAGGATTTTGAAGTCCAGTATAAAGACGCTGGCACCGGAAGCATTGAGGGTTATGCGTCCACCTGGATCCGGCAGCCGGACAGCTATGGCGATGTTGTGGCCAAAGGGGCCTTTACCAAAACACTTGCCGAACGCTGGAACGGCGGAAAGGGGATTCCTTTCCTCTGGGCCCACCAGATGGACAACCTGAAATCGTTCATCGGGACCGCTGAGGCCGATGAAGACGACAAGGGTCTGCATTTTGTGGCGACATTTGACAGCACCGAAGAGGCGCAGAAGGTCCGACAGCTGTACAAGGACGGACGGCTGCGGAAGTTCAGCTTTGCCTATGACGTGAAGGACGCCGGCACGGTGACCCTGGAAGACGGAACAAAGGCGAACGAACTCCGCGAGCTGGATCTGTACGAGATCAGCGCGGTGACCGTCCCGGCGAACGAGGACGCCGGCGTGGTGGACGTGAAGAGCGGACGCAGGAACAGCAAGGCTGACGAAGGCAAGATCAGACAGGCGATTGAGCTCCTTCAGGATGTCCTGGGAGAGCTTAACGAGGAAGAACCCATTGACGGGGAGGACGAACCGGAAGCCAACGCGGCGGCGGAGGAGCAGAAGGCGAGCAACCCGGAGAAGGCGGGACTCCTGGAATACATCAAATCTATCTGAGGAGGACAGAAGCATGTCTTTGAAAGAAGAGCTGGCCCAGCTGAAGGGCAATCTGGCCGCGCTGAAAGAGCGCATCGAGGCCGACGATCAGGAAGCCATCGCTGAAGGAGTTCAGCTGAAGGCCAAGATCGAAGAGAAGGAAGCCGCCATTGAAGCGGCGGAGAAGAAAGCCGGTCTGCTAAATGTGATCGGCACGAAAGAAGAGGAGGACAGCACCGTGGAAGAGAAGAAGACCGCCCTGGAAGAGTTCACCGCGAAAGCTGCGGCGACCGACAAGAACGTGAAGGGATGGAGCGTGAATGCTCACATTAAGGCCGCTACGACCGTTGTGACCGGCTCCACCATGACCGACTACGACCGCTCTGTGGCTCCGCAGCCCAAGCGCGTCGCTGCCGCTGATTTCTTCGCCAATGCGATCATCTCCGGCAACGCCATCACCTACTTCAGGCAGGGTGCTTATGAAGGCAGCCCCGCCGTGACCGCTGAAGGCGGGAAGAAGCCCCAGAACAGCACCAGCTTCACTCCCACGACGCTGCCCCTGTCCAAGATCGCGGCCTACATCAAAGAGACCGATGAGATCCTGTGGGATCAGGACTTCCTGGCCTCTGAAGTGCAGAACAGCCTGATCTATCACCTGGGCACTGTGGAAGATTCCACAATCGTCACCACGGTTGCCGGTACCAGCGGCATCGGCGCGGTGACCTACGACTCCGCCACCGAACAGCTGGCTGACGGCATCATCGCCGGCATCATGAATGTCAAGCAGAACAGCGCCTATGACGCTTCTGTTGTCATCATGAACCCCGCTGACTACCTGGCTGCTCTGAAGGCCAAGGATGCCAACAAGCAGTACATCGGCGGCGGCTACTTCTCCGGCGCTTATGGCAACGGCGGTTACGCCATGCCCACCTCCATCTGGGGCGTCCCGGTGTTCTGCAACAGCAACATCACCGCCGGCACCGCAATCGTTGCGGCCCGTCAGGCTGTGAAGATCTGGCGCAAGGACGGCCTCGACGTGAAGCTCTACGAGCAGAACGAAGACGATGCCCTCTACAACCGTGTAACCCTGCTGGCTGAAGAGCGGCTGGCCTGCGCGGTCGTCGACCTCAAGGGCGTCTGCAAAGTTGCTGCGGCGACCTAATTAACAAAACGGGGAGGGCTTAGCGCCCTCCCCTGTCTTTGAAAGGCGGTGAAACCATGCTGAAGATCTACGAATACCGTGGGCAAAAGTACCAGTTCGAGGAAGGTGAACAGCCCGCCGGCGCTGTTGAGGTGAGGAAGGTGGCTCCGCCTGAGAAGGTGGCAGAGATGCCCGAAGAAAAGGCGAAAGCGCCAGCGGACAAGGCCCGGAAGCCCGCGAACAAAGCCAGGAAGGTGGCGACCAAATGAGCCTTGCCACGAACTGGGGATATACCATCACGGGCGCGGATGCCATGGAGGATATGCTGTCTCAGGCGGATTTCAACACGATGACCGCGAACAAGTTCGCCGGTGATGTGCGGATCCCGGCCAGCCTGTCGGCTGCGTCCATGGGTGTTCGGAACCACTGCGGATGGCACGTATACCCGCCGCTGGCCTGTGAGTTCTCTGAGCGGTTGCTCTATGGGAACGGAAGGATTAAGCGGGTCAATAATGACTTCCTTGTGCAGCTGCCGGCGGCATTTGTCACGGCTGTTTCAGCAGTCACGATCGATGGCGAAGCCTGGACGGACTACGCCTTCGAACAGAACGGAATCGTCCGCCTGTTCGATGTCTCGCCGGCATCCAGAAAGACGGAGATCACCGTAAGCTATACGGCAGGCATCCCGGATTCCCTGATGGGATCGATCAAAGAGATTATCTCCGGACGGGCCACGAGGGCACTGGTTGCGCCGAATGGCGTGTCCAGTGAGAGCGCCGGCGGCGTTTCCATCTCTTACAGCGCGAGCTGGTCGAATGGCGGAGGAGCGGGTGCGCTGCAGTCAACGGATCTTGAAACCCTCGACCCTTACAAGGTGAAAGGGGTGTTCTGATGGCACTGCCTTCCTGGGCGAATGACACTGTTACAAGGCTGAGACCGGCAGCTAAGGACGTTCGGGGCTCTACGGTCTATGACTGGACAAACCCGGATCAGCTGATAATTACCGGATGCTCAGTACAGCCGGCGGGAACGTCTCTCACACAGGACGGACGGGTGCAGGGTATCACAGACGGATACACCTGCTATTTGCCGCCTGGATCGGATGTGCGTGCCGGCGACCGTATACGATACGACGGCCACGATTACACCATCAACGGAGAGCCGATGGAGTGGCGCAGCCCTACGGGGCGCGTAACACATATGCAGCTCAACATTGAAAGGTGGCGGGGCTGATGAGTATCAAAATCGAATGGGTGCACGAGGGCTTCGAACAGATCCTCTGTGCGCCCGGGACCATGTCACAGGTGCAGGCCGTGACAGAACAGATTAAGAACCGGGCCAATGCGGCGAACCACCGCGGAGGATCGGGTTTTGAATCCGGAACGAGAGTTGCAAAGGCTTTCGGAAGTCGACGCGCATCCGGCTTTGTTTATACGACAGACCGGAACAGCAGGATTGCCGAAGCCGAGGATAAAGCGCTAAGTAAGGCGGTGGGCTGATGAGCATTGAAATCAGGCGGTCGATTGATGTCGAAGACGCCGTCAGGTTGGCATTGACGGATAATCTGGCCGTGTATTGTAGACCGCTCCCCGCGGCTTACGCTTTGCCGCATATCCTTGTAACGCAGGTCGGAGGATCTGACGCGAACGGGATCGACACGTTTGAGATAACGCTTGATTCCCGCGCAGAGACAGAGGCCGAAGCGCTTGAATATCTGCGGAATGCCGTCGGTGTTCTGCGGGCGAAAGCAGGAGGCCAGGGAACACAGATCCGGCATGTGGAGGTCAATTCCTCCGGAAGCTGGGGGACGGATCCTGTCCGGCCTGACCTTGCGATGTGCTCCGCAAGGCTTACTGTCATCGCGCACCTGGAAAAAACCACAATTAATTAAAACGGAGGTAAAAGAGTATGGAAATCAATGTTGCTGTTGGCCATGAGAACGCGTCCGGTATGTTCTTTCATGCCCCCTATAATCCCGCGTCTCCCAACGCCATGCCCACCACGGGCGCCGCGGTGCTTGCCCTGGTAGGCGAAAGCTCCGCCTGGAAGATTGCCGGAGCGATCAGCGAGGACGGCCCCAGCTGGACCCCCTTCGGCTCTACCGAGGGCATCCGGCTTTGGGATCTGTCTGTGGCCCGCACGGTCGAGACCGAGAAGGGCAGCATGACCATCCCGGTGATCAGCACGGACGCTGAGTCTATGAAGACTGTGTTCGGCTCTGATGCTGTGGCGACCACCACGACCGGATTTACCGTTGACGCTTCCGACGGCCCCAAGGCCAAGGAAGAGTCCTTTGTGCTGTATGGCAAAGACGGCGGGGATGACCTGATCTGGACCTGTCAGCACGGCATGGTGACGGAGATCGCGGAAGTGGGCCTTACGCCCACCGGCGCCCTGATCTGGAATATTACTGTGACCGGCGGCTGGAAGTTCACCAAGGACACGCCTGTTACCACTAACACCACTAATCCTCAATAAGCAAAGAAAAAGGAGTTAAAAAATGGCTAAGAAGGTTACCATCGGCGGTCAGAACACTAATGTTCTGGCCGTGGAAATCGGGAAGAAAACCTACTCTGTGCCGCTGGCTGGCAGTATGAAGCGGAAAGATGTTCTTGCGCTGAAGGATGAGGAAAGTGTTTATGCGATGTTCGCAAGATACATTCCGTCTGAGGTGCTGGACGATATGACCGTTGATGAGTACAACCAGCTTGCCCAGGCGTGGGCTGATGCCAACGCAGAGGAATCCGGCGCCAGCCTGGGGGAATCGTAAGCCTCGCGGATTTTGTCGAGGCTCACAAAGCAGCTGTTGAGCATGATCTGCTTACACAAACGGGTTATAGTCTGGATGATGTCGGGCGCTCCCTGTCCTGGGGGGCGCTCGGCTCTTTTTTGCATAGCGCAAAACCGGATTCATCCATTGTGGCGGAAATGAAACCGGAAATAGCAGAATGGTCAACGGTGTACAAAACAAATGTCATTTTAGCAGACATCTATGATGCAATTGCAGGATTAACAGCGATTGTAGCCGCAAAGGGATCAGGACGCAGGCCACAAAAACCGGGAGAATATCCGCGGTCATGGAGACAGAAAAAGAAGCAATTCAAGAAAATCATGAAAGCTTCAGACTGGTTCGGGATGTTAGGAGGTGAAAAGGAGAATGGCGAACGGAATTGAAGTCGCAAGAGCAGTAGTTACAATCATGCCGTCATTAGAGGGCGCACAGAAAACGATTGTAAACGAACTGACACCGGCGGCGGAAAGCGCAGCGGATAAAGCCGGTAAAGAATCTGGCGCTAAATTCACCTCTAAATTTTCCAGTGCTCTGAAATCTGGAACCAAAGCGATTGGAACGGCGGTCGCCGCATCCGTGGCCAGCGTCACCGCGCTTTCCGCGTCTTTCTACAGCGCAGCAAAGGCAACAGCGCAGTACGGTGACAATGTGGATAAGCTGTCGCAGAAAATGGGCCTTTCTGCAGAAGCCTATCAGGAATGGGATTTCATCGCACAGCATAGCGGAACAAGTATGGAATCCCTCAAAGCGGCCATGACGAAGCTGACCACCGCCGCCGGAAATGGGAATGAAGCTTTTCAGGCGTTGGGCATCTCCGCTGAACAAGCGCAGAAGATGAACCGGGAGGAGCTTTGGAACGCGACCATCTCCGCATTGACCGGGGTGAAGGATGAAACAGAACGCGCCAGATTAGCGCAAAGCCTGTTCGGGCGCGGCGCAATGGAAATGGGCGCTCTGTTGAATACATCCTCTGAAGACCTGGCCGCGATGAAGCAGCAATGTCACGACCTGGGCATTGTCATGAGCAATGAGGATGTCAAGGCATCCGCAGCTTTTCAGGATTCTTTGCAGAATATGACGAAAAGCCTGAACGGGCTGAAAAATAACATGATTGCCAAATTCCTTCCGGGAATCACAACCGTGATGGACGGCCTGTCCAGCATCTTTAGCGGAAATTCTGGAAGCGGCGTTGCGAAAATCACGGAAGGGATTCAGAGCATCACCGGAAAAATCACGGAGATGCTCCCAGGGATTATATCCGCCGGAACGCAGATTCTTACATCCCTGATTAGCTCTATCTCAAATAACCTGCCGTTACTCGCTCCCGCGGCGGCGGAAATCATTATAACCCTTGCTAAGGGGATCGTTACAGCGCTTCCGACAATCCTGCAAACGGGCGGTTCCGTACTGCTGGAGCTTGTAAAGGGCATCATTGAAAACGGGCCGTCCCTGATGCAGCAGGCGGCGGTTGTGCTGTCAGACTTTGCAAAAGGTCTGGTTGCGAAGCTTCCGGAACTGCTGCCGGTTGCTGCACAGATCATCATGCAGCTGGGCACCGGCATTGTTCAGAACGCGCCTCAGCTGATAACCAGCGCTGCGACGGCAGTCGGTGATTTCATCTCCGGGATCATCAGCAAGCTGCCGGAGGTGCTGAGTACAGCCGGTGATATTGTAAAAACCATGCTGTCCGGGATCGGAGAGCATATGCCGGGCGTAATCAATGCGT
>JAGAFT010000048.1 GCA_017627975.1 Oscillospiraceae bacterium | reverse complement strand
GCCAAGCTCGCTGCCGCCACCTCCGCGCCGGTGCATGCCGATCCGAAAGTCGGTCAGCGCAAAGGTCCCGTTTCCGCGACCGCGACCCCGGAATACTCCAATGCGTTCTGGAATATGATGCGCGGCAACAACACCATGGAAGTCCGCGACGCCCTGTCCGTCGGTGTTGATCCCAACGGCGGTTATACCGTTCCGGATGAGTTTGAGCGCCAGCTGATTCAGGCGCTGGAAGAGAATAACATCTTCCGTACCCTCGCCAAGACCATCCATACCATCTCCGGTACCCGCACGATCCCGATCGCGACCGATACCGGCGCTGCAACGTGGATCGAAGAAGGCGCGGCAATTCAGGAATCCGATATGACTTTCAGTCAGGAAACCCTGTCCGCATTCAAGCTGGGCTGCATGGTAAAGGTCAGCAACGAGCTCCTGCACGACTCCGCTTTCGATATCGCCGCGTATATCGCGCAGCGTTTTGGCGTTCGTTTCGGTAACGCGGAAGAGGACGCGTTCATCAACGGCACCGGCGTCTCCACCAATCCTTCGGTTACGCCCAGCCAGCCGACCGGCATCCTGACCAGCGTGACTCCGGCAGCGGGGAATGTTACGGCGGATGCGGAGACCGTCCACTTCGACAACATCTTCAAGCTGTATTACAGTCTGAAGTCCCCGTATCGCAAGAAGGCATCCTTCCTGTGCAACGAGACTCTGCTTCTGCAGTTGATGCTGATTAAGGATAAGAACGACAACTATATCTGGAAACCTTCTCTGGATGTGGCAAAGCCGGACACCATCCTCGGCAGACCGATCTACACCAGTAGCTATATGCCCGCGATCACCGGCACCGCAGCGCAGGACAAAAACAAGAAGGTCCTGCTCTTCGGTGACTTCAGCTACTACTGGATTGCCGATCGCACCAACCGCACCCTGAAGCGCCTGAACGAGCTGTATGCCGTAACGGATCAGGTTGGCTTTATCGGCACCCAGCGTGTCGATGGCAAGCTGATCCTGCCGGAGGCCATGCAGGTCATGGCGCTTGGCAACGCGAAGTCCGGCTCCTGAGTAGACGGAGGTTACTGATCATGGCTCTGATTTCTTTGGAGGATGCCAAGGCGTACCTCCGTGTTGATACAGCGGATGAGGATGCCATGATCAGCACCCTCATCACTTCCGCTGGACGGCTCTGCGCTGATGTCGCAAGACTGACGCAGGAACAGTGGGATGATCTGGATTCCGGGAAAGTCCGGTCCGCCAGATATACCGATGCCCAGATACAGGCCGCACGGGATATCATGAAGATCGCGATTCTGTACACGGTCGGCTACCTCTTTGAACACAGGGAGGAAGCCGACCATCATGCTTTGGCGCTGACGCTCCGGGCGATCCTGTCCGGGATGCGGGAAGGAGTCGTGTGATGGATATCGCGGGACTCCGGACGCGGATCACTTTTCAGAAGTGTGTGCCGCTGACGGATAAGAATGGAAATCACATCTCTGTGTGGGTAGACTACTTCACCTGCTGGGCGACGGCGGTTTCAAGCGGTCGTGCTGCCGAGGAGGGAGAAGCCGCTGGTCATACGGTCGAGGCGGATAAGCTGGATTTCACAGTCCGGTATTCCTCCGAGACTGCGGCGATCACATCCAAAGGATACCGCATCCTGCTGCAGGGCCGGATCTACAACATCACCGCGATTGATGAGATGGGTTTCAAGCATAACAGCCGGAAATTTCATGCGGAGCTTGTGGAGCGATGAGTAAGACCGTACCGATCGGCCAGATGGCCGAAAAGATCTCGGATATGCTTCAGGAGTATGCCGACCTTGCTGCGGACGAGATGAAATCCGCTGTGAAAAAGGCGGGGGAGACCACAAAGAAAGACATCCGAAATACTGCTCCCGGCTCTGGAAAGTATGCCAAAAGCTGGAGAAGCAAAACGACGAAAGAAAGCGCCTCCTCCCTGCAGGTGACAGTGTATTCTCCATCTCGGTATCGGATCGCGCATCTGCTGGAGCATGGTCATGCCAAGCGCGGCGGAGGCCGTGTGGAAGGCAGGCCGCATATCGCTCCGGCAGAACAGCATGCCGAGGAGGAACTGGTGCGGGATATTTCCAAAGCGCTGAGTAAAGGATGAGATTATGACGCACAATGAACTGATGGCGATGCTGGCCGAGGCTGAGATCCCGGTCGCATATGACCATTACGCTGAGGGAGAGTCTCCGGAGCCTCCCTTTATTTGCTTCCGGTATCCGCGCAGTAACAACTTCGGCGCTGACGGCGGTGTGTACTACAAAATCACCGAGGCCGATGTGGAGCTGTACACGGACCTGAAGAATCCGGAACTGGAAGAGCGTGTCGAGAATATCCTCGATACGCACGGCATTTTCTATGATAAATCTGAGGTATGGATAGAGGAAGAACGCCTCTATGAAGTCCTCTACTCATTTGAAATTGGGGGTAACGCAAATGCCTAAGAAGAAAAATAAAGTCAAGTTCAACTTGAAAAACGTGCACGCTGCCATCCTCTCCCAAAACG
>JAGAFT010000047.1 GCA_017627975.1 Oscillospiraceae bacterium | reverse complement strand
ATCCGGACATCCATTCAAGGGAAATAAAGCGGTTATTCTGCCTGTGCGGACAGAATGCCCGCGGAAAAAATAACTGCTGAGACAACCTGCGCAAAAATGTTCAAAAAAAATTCAGAAAATAACCTGTTATTTTACTTGGATTTTCAGAAATAATTCAGAGAAAGAGTGTATAATGCGTTAACATGAATAAAAATTAGTAAAGCAGGGGTAAATATGCGCATCTTGATCATCTCTGAAAACAAAGCACTCGCAGGCGGGATCGAGCAGCAGCTGCAGATTAAAAACCTGGAAACAGAAACCGTCTACAGCGGAGAAATTGGAGAAGAATACGCGGAATTGGGAATCTATGATCTCCTGATTCTCGATGCCGACCTATCGGAAAGAAATGCCTTTGAAATTGCCCGTTCCCTGCGCATCAAGCACTGCCGCATGCCGATCGTCCTGGTACTGCAGAAGTGCGAAACGGAAGACCGCATCAAGGGACTGAAATCCGGTGTTGATTACTTCCTGCTTCGGCCGTATGACGTAAGGGAGCTTCTGGCCTGCGTCGATGCGCTGCTGCAGCGGATCACGGACCAGGTGGAGGAACCGTTCTATGGAAATACCAGGCTGATCCTGCCTTCCGGAAAACTGTCCACCGGCGATCAGAGTGTTCGTCTCTCGGCGAAGGAATTTGAAGTGATGCGCCTGCTTCTGCAGGCAAAGGACAGGCTGCTCTCCAAGGAAGTGATTCTGGCGCGCGTCTGGGGATATGATTCCAACGCGGTAGAGAATCATGTGGAGGTGTATGTCGGTTTCCTTCGAAAGAAGCTCCGCAGCATCGGCTCCAACCTGGAGATCAAGGCCGTGCGCCGTATGGGCTATACGCTGGAGATCCGGGAAGAGGACTGAGCGGACCTGAAACAGAACAGAAGAAAAAAAGATACCGGCCGGAGAAGGTGATTCTCCAGCCGGTATCTTTATGGGCAAAACAGCTTATACAACTTATACGGGAGCGGCAGAGCGAGATTCTTCCTCCCGGAGCAGGTGCATCAGAGCCTGAAACCCGGCTTCGGAGAAGATGCTCATCCGGGCAATCAGACTGCGGACTTCTTCATCCGTGTAGTCGCCATAGATGAGGTCGGTATATTCGTCCAGTTTCATGTGCAAAATGATTCTGACCAGGGGCGGATCCACCGGTTTTCCCGCACTGCGGTCGAAAAATGCCTGATATCTGGGATAAAAACAGTCTTCTACCAGCCACCGGCGGAAGCCTGCGTACTTTGTCCCCTCTGCGCAGTCGAGCAGGAGCCGGCACTCCTCCCGGTGATTCCGGGCGAAGGTGATCGAACGGAGCTCGTCCTCGACGCTGCCGAGACTTGCCGCATTCCGTTCGGCTGCGGAGTTGAAGAGCTCCCGAAAGGCAGAGACCGACGGTTCCACGATAGAGCAGAACAGATCCTCCTTTTTTTCAAAGTGAGAATAAAAGGCGCCGGTTGTGACATTGGCGTTCCGACAGATCACACGGAGGGACGCACGGTCAAAGCCGTGTGCCAGAAACTGCTGCTTGCCGCTCTGGAGAAGAGCGGTCCGGATTTCATCATTCTCAGGAAGCAACTTGGTCACCTCGGTGAGCTTAGTCTAACTAAACCTGAGAATAGCATACGAAAAAAGTAAAGTCAAGGGAAAAGTTAGAAAGTCATAACTATAGATAAAATATGCTAATTTCGAGAGCCGTTCCGGTACGAATTAAAAAGTGGACCGGATTCTCGGTACAGAGAATCCGGCTTGGAAGGATCCAATTTCAGGTCCGGGGAGACACGGACGGAAGGAGAAAGGACAGCAGCTCGTACAGAGACGGGAAAACTTGTTCTGCGAGGGAGCGGATCTCTTCCGTCGGCTGCAGCAGATCGGGAACCATCAGGGGATGGGTTCCGGCGGCCGCCGCGGCCCGGATTCCGTTGAAGGAATCCTCAATCACGCAACAGTCTTCGGGAGCGGCATGCAAAGCCTCCGCTGCCCGGAGGAAAATCTCCGGGTGCGGTTTGGAGTGCGTTACCATGTCTCCACCGATCACGACGTCAAAGAAATCCAGAAAACCGGCATCCCGCAATTCCCGCCGTACCAGATCGCTGTGCGTAGAGGAGGCAAGGGCAAGCGGAACATGCTTTGCCGCCAGAGAGGAAAGCAGCTCCGGCGCCCCCGGTTTCACGGGGAGTCCTTCACGCTCGTAGTGCTCATGATACAGGTCGCGGATCCGTCCGTCAAAGGCCTCCCAGGGGAAGGAGACGCCATAGCGCTCGGTGAGAATTTCATGGGTGCGGACTGTGGTGGTTCCGATGACGGAAGGATAGACCTCCGCAATCCCCGGAATGCCGAGTTCTTGAGCGGCCTGAATCCAGAGACGCATGGCCAGGTGCTCGGTGTCAAAGATCACACCGTCCATGTCGAAGATGACAGCCTGCATGGCTTATGCCTCACGGATGATGCGGCGGATAACCTTCTCACAGCGCTTTTTGTTATAAACGACCGGAACCGGATAGACCGGGTTGGCCTCAGCAAGGGCCCACCTGACCATCTGCGGGATATCCTCTTCTTTGATGAAATCAAAGCCGGTTGGAATTTCCATGCGCCTGTTCATGGCGCGGATCTCCGCGATGAAGGCTTTGGCTTTTTCTTCATCGCCTCCGTCGAACTTCACACCGGTGAGTTCGGCCAGATGAGCCAGTTTTTCGTAGACGGCCTCACCGTAATCCTCCAGAACAATCGGCAGAATCACGGCGTTCGCGAGACCGTGGGGCGTATTATAGAGACCGCCCAGGGTGTGGGCGATGGCGTGAACATTGCCGACACCGGCACGGGTGAAGGCAAAGCCGGCCTTGTATGCCGCGATCAGCATCTGGGTGCGGGCTTCCATGTCGTTTCCGTCGCGATAGGCGCGTTCCAGGTAACGGAAGATCTCACAGACGGCTTCTTCGGCGAGCCGGATGCTCTCACTGGTGTTATAGGTCCAGCAGATATAGGCCTCAATGGCATGGGTCAGCGCGTCCATTCCCGTTGTGGAAGTGATTTTCGGCGGAAGCTCCCGGGTCATCTCGGGGTCCAGAACTGCGTACTTCGGGATGAGATGCAGGTCCATGAGTGCGTACTTATGGTGGGTGTCGCTGTCGGTGATGACGGCAGCGATGGTTGTCTCAGATCCGGTTCCAGCGGTAGTGGGCACCGCGATGAAAGGAGGGATCTTCCTCATGACTTTCAGAAGGCCTGCCATCCTGCCGACCTCCGTCTTCGGCCGGACGACGCGGGCGGCCGCGGCTTTTGCCGCGTCCATCGGAGAGCCGCCTCCGACGGCGATGAAGCCCTCACAGGCGTTGTCCAGATAAAGCTTCTGGATGCGGTTGACGGTGTTGACAGAGGGGTTGGACTCTACCTCGGCAAAGAGTACATAGGAGATGCCGGCCGCATCCAGCTCGGAGAGAATTTTCGGGGCGAGCTTTTTGCCGATGGTGGGACCGGTCACGACCATGACCTTTCTGACCTTTTCTTTCCTGAGGAGGGAAGGAATCTTCTGAATGCTGCCGATGCCGGAAACGGGGACGGGACGGCGCCAGTACAGGCAGCGCGCACCGACGTTGAACACCGCCTGGAAGGAGCGGTAATAAGCCTTTTTTACCATGTGGAAGTCCTCCGAATCATTGATGCTTTTACTTTACCACCGGGGAGATAAAACCGCAAGGACGATTTCCGGATTCTTTCGGAACTCCGGAAACGAGTGGCTCTTCCAATTTCCCGGGTTTTGGGGTATGATGGAGGCAGGCTTTCGAAAGGAGCGGAGAACGATGACAAATTACTGCGGATACATGGGGAAGGTCCTGCTGCTGGATCTGAGCACCGGAAGAACCGAAAACTATATCTGGACCGATCTGGACCGCGAGAAGTACATCGGCGGCAAAGCCATGGCGTCCAAAATTCTCTATGACAACCTGACCGGAGCGGAGAAGCCTTTTGATCCGGAAAACCTCATCGTGATCGCGACAGGCCCTCTGACCGGTACCGGTGCGCCGTCCTCCAACCGCTTTGACATCTCGTCGCTCTCACCGCTGACGGGCATTACCTCCTCCTCCAACTGCGGCGGAAATTTCGGTCATTATCTCAAAAAAGCCGGACTCGACGCCCTGATTATCCGGGGAACGTGTGAGAAACTCAGCTGGATCGAGATCAACAACGGCGAGTTTATCTTCCATGACGCACGGGAGCTGCGGGACCTGAAGTGCGGAGAAACCCAGGCGGCGCTGCAGGAGAAGCTGAATGCCGAACACGGGAAGAAGGTCAGCTGCGGTATGGTCTGCATCGGACCGGCAGGAGAAAACCTGGTGCGTTATGCCTCGGTCATCAGCGGAGAGCGCGCCGCGGGCCGGGCCGGGATGGGCGCCGTCTTCGGCAGCAAGAACCTGAAGGCGATTACCGCCGCGGGAGATGCGGTCCCGTCGATCTATGATAAGGAAGGAGAGGCAGCGCACCGGAAGAAGTGGGTGAACTACATCCGCCGCCATCCGCTGACCGGGGAACAGCTGCCGAAAATGGGCACCGCCGGTCTGGTGAGTTCGATGCAGGTACACGGCCTGCTCTCGACGCGCAATTACGCCAGAGGGCAGTTTGAACAGTTTGAAGCGGTCAGCGGCGAAGCGCTGGCAGAAGAGCTGACTGTCACGAACAACGGCTGCCTCTCCTGCCCGATCCGCTGCACGAGACGGGTGCCGGTGGACGGGAAGACCGTCAAGGGACCCGAGCTGGAGACCCTGGGACTTCTGGGCGGAAATATTGAAAACGCAAATCTGGAGCAGATCTGCCGCTGGAACTATGAATTGGATGAGCTGGGCATGGATACCATCTCGACGGCGGGCACGCTCGCCTGGGCCATGGAGGCAGGCGAGAAGGGACTCTGGGAGAGCGGCCTGCGATTCGGAGAGACAGAAGGGCTCTCAAAGATTTTTGACGATATCGCGCATCGGCGCGGCATCGGCGCGGAACTCGCCGAAGGGAGCAAGCGCCTGAGCGAAAAATACGGGGGAAAAGACTTTGCCATTCAATCCAAGGGCATGGAACTGGCCGCCTATGAGCCGCGGCGGGCTGTCGGACAGGGACTCGGCTATGCCGTCGCCAACCGGGGCGGCTGTCACCTGAACGGAGGCTATCTCGTTGTGCTCGAGGGCCTGGGCATGAATGTGAACGGACAGACTCCGCACGGGAAGGCGGACCTCTGCATGGTGATGCAGGATCTGATGGAAGCCATCTCCTGCGGCGGTCAGTGCCTCTTTACCTCCTATGGAGTAGTCCCGGCCTTTATGGTACGCAATCCAAACGGGCTGCTGCAGCGGGCAGTCAATGCGGCGGTACCCTTTGTGGGACCGGCGGTGCGGATTTACAACAAGATCCCTGAGATCGCCTGCTTCAATATCCCACTGATTCCGTATCCGACAGAGCTCCGATACACCACCGGGATGAAGCTGACTCTGGGCGAGTTTACCCGGATTGGAGAGAGAAGCTACAACGTGGAGCGCGCGGTAAACGCCCGCTTCGGCGTCAGCGAGGCCAACGACAAACTGCCGAAGCGCCTGACCGACACGCTGCAGGATCCGGGAAACCCGAAGACGCGGGTGCCGCTGGAGCAGATGAAACGGACTTATTACCGGGCCCGCGGCTGGGGGAAGAACGGCCTGCCGGGAGAGAAGAAGCTGCGGCGGCTGGGGATCCGCTGATGGTGACGGTAAAACTCTTCGGAACCCTGCGCCTGGACAGCGGTGTCAAGGAACTTACTGCTGAGGCGGATACCATACGGGCGCTGTATCCGCTCGTTCTTGCGGAGATCCGGAAACAGAAGCCGGACAGCGGCATCACGGAGAAGGCGCTGAAATCCTGCCTGGTCGCCGTGAACGGGAAGCAGGCCACGCCGCAGGCAAAGCTCCGGGACGGAGATACGGTATATCTCTTCCCGGCGGCGGCCGGTGGATGATCTGCACAGCAGATAAGTGTCATAAAATCAAAAAAGCTCAGGGCTGTACGGCGAAAATGCCGTACAGCCCTGAAACTGTTAAGGACACTCATAAGAACAGAAAGGATCAGATCCCGTAGAACTCGAGAAAGCGGCGAAGCTCTTCCGTCCCGGGAGAAGAGAGAAGCTGTGAGGCAGCGCCCTGTTCCCGGAGCTCGCCCCGGTGGAGAAAGAGCAAATGCTGCGCGATGCGTCGGGCCTGCTGCAGGCTGTGCGTCACCAGCAGGATCCCGGCGCCGGTGTCGCGGCAGTAATCCGAGAGCAGTTTCTCGGCGGCAAGGGTGGATTCCACATCCATCGCGGCGGTCGGCTCGTCAAGGATCAGCAACTCATAGTCGCGCATCAGCAGGCGCGCGAGAGCCATTTTGGCGGTCTCACCGCCGGAGAGCCGTTTGGCGGACTGACGGGACAGCGCTTCGATCTGCAGGCTGTGGAGAAGCTTTTCCCTGCGCCTGGTGTCGCTCCCGTTGAGGGCAAGATTCCGTGCGACGCTCATGCGAAAGGCATAACTTTTCTGCGGCATATAGCCGACAGAGAGCGTCGTGAGGAGCGGGCGCTTCTGATCGGAGCGCTCGATGCCGGCCAGGACCCTGGCCAGAGTGGACTTACCGCTGCCGTTCGGTCCGATGACGGCGGTGATGCTGCCGTCCGGCAGCTCCAGATCCGGAAAGCGCAGAACCGTCCGGCTACCGTAGCTTTTGGAGAAAGCGGAAATCTTCATCGGCTCAGCCTCCTCTGCATCAGGGAAACGGCGATGTTGACCGCGAGGGACAGCAGCATCAGGATCAGACCCAGCGCGATGCCGAGGGTGAAGTTCCCTCGGTTGGTGTACTGCATGATGGCGGTGGTCATGACGTTGGTTTTCCAGGCGATGGCGCCGCCCACCATCGAAACCGCACCCACTTCGGCAATCGCGCGGGCAAAGGCCAGCAGGTAGACAGAGAAAATGGAATAGACGCATTCGTTCACCAGCAGGAGAAAGCGCTTTCCCCGGCCGAAGCCAAGCCCCCGGGCAGTTTCCCGAAGTGAAGGGGCGATCTCTGCCACATAGGTTTCCATGTTGCCGATGACGATGGGGATGATAAGCACCACCTGGGCGATGATCATGAGCTTTACGGTGAAGAGCAGCTTCAGGTGGCGGAAGGGACCGACTCCGGAGAAGAGCATATAAAACAGCAGACCACAGACCACAGGCGGCATGCCCATGAGCGTGCGGTTGAGCACGACCAGCACGCCGCGGCCGGGAAAACGGCCGGCGCCTAGGGCGATGCCGACAGGCAGACCGATCAGCAGCGCCAGCACCGAGCTCGTAAGGCACAGCTGCGCCGTTGTGGAGAGAATATTCAGCAGCTCGGGATCTGACGAAAAGATCAGAGCGATTGCCTTTTGGATTGCGGTACCCATTCCAACACTCCTGACAGAGACAGATAAGGATAGCCCTGGGGAATACCCCAAGGCTATCTTACTTGATGTGGAGAGACAAATCAAGAAAATCCTGATCTGGCCGGTGACTTACATGACGCCGTCGTTGGCAAGGAAGGTGAGGAAGGTAGCCTTGTCGGTAAGAATATAAGCGCCCATCTGCTCTGCCATCACAAGGCAGGCGCCCATGCCGGTGTTGGCGGAAACGTACCAGTCGGTGTAGTCCTTAAAGGACTCGGGTTCCGCGGTGATGCTCAGCTCTTCGGGCCAGAGGGAGAGCTCCTTGGTGTGGGTACCGGAACCGTCGCCGCGGGAGACAAAGGTGAACTTGCCGTCGGCGATGGCCTTGAAGGCCGCGAGGACATCCTCCGCGTCCTGGACCCCGGCGGGATCGGCGGACGGGCCGCAGAGCACGAAGTAATTATACATATAGGTCAGACGCTCGGACTCCATGCCGTCGAGAACACAGGCAAAGCCATCGGCAACAAAGGCCTCTTCCTGCTTCTTGGAATGGACGAGAATCAGGTCGGCGTTGCCCATCTTGGCGTTGGCAATGGCCTTGCCGGTGCCGGCGGAATAGACCTCGACCTCATAGCCGTACTTCTCTTCAAACATCGGCAGCAGGCTGCCAAGCAGACCGGAGTCATTGACGGAGGTGGTGGTGGAGAGACGGATCAGCTTGGTCTCCTCGGTGGCTTCGGGGATGTCGGCCGTGGAAACAGGGCGGTCTTCCTTGAGATAGAAGAGGTATTCGCCGTACTCGGCAAAGCCGTAGTCCGCCGCGGCAGCCTCACCTTCTTCGGAAAGCAGCCAGTTGATCAGGGCCGCGGCGCCGACGGTGTTGAGCGCCACATCCTCGACGGCGTTGCCGTCGGCGTCCACAAAGGGAGCCTCGGGATTTACGGCCAGCAGGGTGTAGTTGTTGATCATGTTGTCGTCGGCTTCCATCAGGATCATCGTGTCAACGACAAGCGCGTCGGTCTCTTCAGCGGGTGCGTCCGCGGCAAAGGCGGAGATCCCCAGCGAGAAGAGCATGACCAGGGCAAGCAGCAGGGAAAGGGTCTTTTTCATGATAGTTCCTCCTGTAAAAAAATACTCTTTCCAGAACAAAACAGACCCAGCATGGCTGTGTCGGTTCTGCTTCCAGAAAGAGGCTCGTCCACCGCTTTTCAAAAGCGTATGAAATTGAAAAAATAGTATCACCCGCAGAACCAAAATACAAGAATCAAAGGCGTGTTCCGCGCGAAATAAGATGAAGATGAACGAAAATGAACATATAAAGAGGTCCTGCGGCGTTACCGGTAAAGGCCGCGGACTTCCGGAAAAATGTCCGGATCCTGCCCGGACGCGGCGAGGGCGGAAGCGGCGAGCCTGCCGACGGAAGCGGCCTCAGCGACTGCGGAATCCACCAGCTCGTGCACGTGGTGACAGTTCCCGGCGAAGGAGAGCCAGTCCGGTGAACCGAGCCCGGAGACCAGCGCCCGGTCCGGGATCAGGCCGACCGCCGTCACCAGGGTGTCGCAGGGAATATGCGTCTGCGCTCCGGTATCCAGCTGCCGGAGAAGAACGCCGGTGAGCCTTCCGCTGCCGTACAGCTCCGTGACCGTGGTCCGCAGGAGCAGCGGAATGCCGCTGGGCTCGAGAAAGCGGTGATAATTGCGGGCAAGTCCTCCGTAATGATCCCCCTGTTCCGCAACCGCGATGACGTGGGCGCCGGCCTCCTGCAGCCCAGCCGCCATGATCATGCCGAGATCCCCGCTGCCGAGAATGAGAATCTCTCTGCCGGGGAGGCGGTGCCGGAGATTCAGAAGCTCCTGGGCCTGCCCGGCGGTAAAAACACCGGAGGGACGCGTCCCGGCTACCGGGAGAGAGCCGATGGAGCGCTCGCGGCAGCCGGCGGCAAAGATCAGGCGCTGGAAACCAAGCTCCCTCAACCCTGTGCGGGAGGACAGAACGGCACGACGATTCCCGGAGACGGAAAGAACCTCCGTCTCCGTCAGCAGACGGACACCGGTGTTCTTCAGCCCTGAGAGAAGAAAGGAGGCATATTCCGGTCCGGTTATTTCCGAACCGAAGACGGCCCGGCCGAAGCCCCGGTGACTGCACTGGCGGAGGATACCGCCGGGAGCAGAGGCACCGTCCACAAGAACCAGGTCACGGACACCCGCCTCCCAGGCGGCGGCAGCGGCGGACATCCCCGCGGCGCCTGCACCGATGATCAGAAGTTCACAGTGTTCCATCTTTGCCTCCGTACACGAGGGAATCCCCGCCGGACTGTGTGACCGCTTCTTCCGATATTCCGAGTGCTTCCGCAAGGATGGAAATCAGCTTCTCCCGGCAGCGTGCTCCCTGGCAGGGCCCCATCCCGGTGCCGAGCCGGTGCTTGAGCCCGTCCAGCGTCACCGCACCGCGGTGAATCGCCTCGAGAACTTCGCCGCGGGTGATTCCCTCGCAGCGGCAGAGCAGTTCACCGTAATCCGGATTCTGCCGGACCGCCTCACAGCGTGCGTCAAAACCCAGACGCTTCATGCGGGGGATCCCGCTGCGTCCGGGAAAAAAGTCCGGGTTCGGAGAAAGCCGCAGATCCGCGGCCGTCTCCCCGGCAAGATACCTCCCGAGCTGATCGGCACAGGTCAGACCGGGAGTCTTGACCCCGATCAGACTCCGGAAGCCGGGGGCGGGATGCTCGATGACAAAGCTGCCGATGCTGCTGCCGTCGGGGCGCTGCGGGTTCGGCCGGAGGGCCGCAAAGGAACGGATGATGTGTTCCTCTGAGAAGCCCGGGAAAACCTGCCCGGCGAAGCGGCGGACAAAGGCGAGGCCCGCTTCGCTCACGGACCAGTCGATCTCATTTCCCCGCTCCGAAGGGCCGAGCAGCAGGCTGCCCTCCACGGTTGGGACCGTGTTGAGACCTTTCCCGCCGTCCTCCGGCTCCACCTGGATGATGTGAGAAGGATGCAGTCCGGCATCCCGGTCAAGAATCAGATAGTCACCGGAAGTGGGATGGATGCTGACATCGCAGGGGAAAATGAGCCTTTGAACCTGATCGGCCTGCATGCCGGCGCAGTTGACAGTCGCCCGGGAGAAAAAATCCCCCTGTGTGGTGATGAGCCGGTAGCCGTCCTGTTCGGGACGAATGGAGAGCACACTTGTGTTCAGGGAAAGCTGCGCCCCGTTCTGCAGGGCGTTTTCGCAGGCAGCGATGCAGAGCTCCCAGGGATTGACCGTGCCGGCGGACGGCGCATACAGGGCGCTGCTGACGCCGGGGGTGAGGCAGGGCTCCATGGCTTCGGCCTCCCGGCCGGAGACCAGAGAGAGACCGGGCACAGCACTCTGCAGACCTCTCTCGTACTTCGAGCGGAGCACGGCGTCCGCCTTCGGACCGTAACTGAGCATCAGCGAGCTGCAGCGGGAAAAGGGAACATCCAGCTCCTCGCACAGTCTGCCGAAGGCCTCGTTCCCCCGGACGGTCATCGACGCCTTCAGGGTGCCGGGCTTGTGGTCATAACCGGGATAGATGATCGCGGAATTGGCCCGCGAGATGCCGGTACAGACATCCTCCCGGGCTTCCAGAAGAAGGACGGAGGCGTCCCAGCGGCAGAGGTTCCGGGCGGCAAAGCAGCCGAGCAGACCTCCGCCGATGACGGCGACATCGAAACGCTCCATCTCAGACCAGGTCGATGATCTCACCGGGCTGATCCAGGGTATATCCGCCCATGGCGGTGATGCGCGCTGCAAAGGCCGGGCTCTTCAGCGTTTCGATGAGCTGCCGGACCATGGGGGAAGACCAGGCGGCCTCGGGGATCAGCAGGTCATATTCTTCCACACAGACGGGGATGAAGTCCAGGTCATAGAGCCGGGCGGTGGAATAAATCCCCATGCCCGCGTCGGCGGAGCCGCTGGCAATCTGAACGGCGACGGAGTTGTGGGTCATCTCCTCGCGCTCGTAGCCGTAGATCTGCTCCGGGCGGATGCCGTGTTTCCCGCAGAGATAGTCCATCAGAATGCGCGTGCCGGAGCCTTTCTGGCGGTTGACATAGCGGACACCCTCCCGCGCGATGTCGGAGAAGCCCTGAATCCCAAGCGGATTTCCCTTCTGCAGCATGAGCCCCTGCTGCCGCCCGACGCAGCGGACCAGATAAACGCCGCCGTGGGGGAAGTATTTACGGATATAACTGCGGTTATAGATACCGGTCTCGGTATCCAGCAGGTGGATGCCGGCGGCATGGGCTTCCCCGCGGCGGATGGCCATGATGCCGCCCATGGAGCCGACATGGGCGGAGCTGACATACATGCTGTGGTTGGCGGTATGGATCAGGTCGGAGAGTTCATCCAGCAGCGGGTCGTGGCTGCCGATGACGACGAGGGTGTTCTTGAGTTTTTTCTTCGCGTTCAGCAGACGGACGCGGACCTCTTCACCCGACTGGAAGCCTTCGGTCCCCTGGGGGACCTCGACGATGCCGTCGGCCTTCATGAAGGAGGAGACCACACCGCTGCCGCGGGGCAGAGGAGAGGCGGTGAGCCGGTCGCCGACATAACCCATCCGGACGCGGACGTATTCCTGATACTTGAGACCGGAGACCACCGGCCGTGTCAGAATGGCACGGGTCCGGCTGCGGCTTTCACTCTCCCGGCCGAGCCACAGTTCGATCAGCGGCCGCAGCAGCTCCTCAATGACGATAATGCCGGAGACCGGGTAGCCGGGGACACCGAGAATCGGCTTCGGCCCGCGGCAGCCGAGGATCGCGGGTTTGCCGGGCTTGATGGCGATGCCGTGATACAGCACCTGCCCGACGTCCCGGATGGAAGCGGTGGAGTAATCGTCACGGCCGGCGGAAGAGCCGGCGTTCAGGATGACCATGTCGCACTCATCCGCAGCCTGCCGGAGCGCGGCACGGATCTCATCAAAGCGGTCCGGGACAATGGGATAGGTTTTCGGTACAGCGCCCCAGTCACTCAGCATGGCGGAGAAAATGGAGGAATTGAATTCCAGGATTTCTCCGGGCTTCGGATCGGCGCAGGGCGGGATAATCTCGTCGCCGGTGGGAATGATTGCGACGACGGGTCTGCGGATGACCTCAAGCTCCGTCACGCCGCCGGCGATCATGGCGCCGATGGCCGCGGGAGTGACCTCGGTATAGCCGGGGAGAATCATCTCTCCGGCGCAGATGTCCTCTCCGATCTGCCGGATATGCTGCCAGGGAGCTGCCGCGGCATGGATGGTGACGCTGCCGTCATCGTTTTTCACGAGCTCTTCCACCATGATCACCGCATCGCAGCCTTCCGGCACCGGGTCTCCGGTGTCGACGACGACATACTGATCCTCGCGGAGGATAACGGGGGTGGTCTCCGTCGCGCCGAAGCTGTCCCGCGCGTGCAGGGCGATCCCGTCCATGGCGCTGGCGGCATAGTGAGGGGCGTTGATGTTGGCGTAGACGGCGCGGGAGGTCACGCGGCCGTAGGCATGCTGTACGGCGACCGTTTCGGTCTGCGGACCGAAGCCGTTTTCGCGCAGCAGGGCGAGGTAGTCTTTTTTCGCCTGCTCCAGCGGGATGTTGGTCAGATATTCAAAGCTCATGGTAAACCCTCCGTATCAGTTCAGATAGACCTGGACCGGAGCGCCTTTCGGAAGACCCTCGCAGTCCCGTTCAATGCAGAAAAAGCCGTCCGCTCCGGCCAGCTGCGTGATCAGCCCGGACTTGGAACGGATGGGAAGCGCCAGCACGCGCCAGTCCTGCCGGAGCAGCCGGCAGGCGTTCACCTGAGCGCGGCCGTGGTTGGCGCCGACACTCTCGCTGAGCTCGGCCGTCACGGACCAGAGAGGACGCTCCCGCCCCGCAAGCCGGTCCAGCAGAGGAAGCACAAAGAGCCGGGCGACCACGAAGGCCGCGACCGGGTGGCCGGGCAGACCGATGAGAGGCTTGTTTCCGACACGGCCCATGATGGTGGGCTTGCCCGGCTTGAGGGCAATGCCGTGCAGCAGCAGCTCGCCGAGCGACTCGATGATGCGGCAGGAGGCGTCCTTGACGCCGACGCTGCTGCCGCCGGAGAGAAGCACCGCGTCGCACTCCTGCACGGCGCGGGTGACGGTTTCCCGCAGAAGCTCCTCATCATCGACGATGATGCCGTAAGAATGGGCTTCAGCCCCCTGCTCCGCGAGCAGCGCGCTGAGCAGGGCCGTGTTTACATCACGGACCTGACCGGGCAGGGGCTGCTGATCGGGCGGGACGAGCTCATCCCCGGTGGAGATGATGCCGACGTTCAGCCTGCGCTGTACCGGGACAAGCGTCTTCCCGACGGCGGCCAGCGCTCCGATGTCCTGCGCCGTGAGAACGCGTCCGGCCCGGAGAACGACCTTGCCGGGGCAGACGTCGTCTCCGCGGAAAATGACGTTCATGCCGGGGGCGCCCGGCTTCATGATGCCGATGGTGCCGTCTCCGTAGTCTTCGGTATACTCCAGCATGACCGCACAGTCGGCCCCCTCCGGCAGGGCGCCGCCGGTCGGCACATAGGCACAGTTTTCGCGAAGAAGGGTAAAGCCTGCATCCTCGCCCATGCGAATCTCCTCCTGAAGGGAGAGAACAGCCGGAATCGCGTCGGAGCAGCCGAAGGTATCTGCGGCCCGAAGGGCATAGCCGTCGACGGTGGAGCGGTTGAAATCGGGCACATATTCCTCCGCGGTGATATCCTCGGACAGGGTACGCCCTGCCGCCGCCTCGAGCGGAACGAATTCCATCAGCCCCGGAATGGGTTGAAACTGGTCGTGAATCAGACGAAGAACTTCCTCGGGGGTCTTAACCTGAAGCATCTGTCACACCTCCGCGATAATGGAACCGATATCCCGGTAATTGTTCCCGGTGAAGTGGCTGATTTCCTTCCGGAAGGCGGGAGAGCGGAGAATCGACAGCAGGCGGTCCGCAGCGTCCGTTTCGAGAAACTCCTTTCGGACCACAAGATCGAAGCGCTCTTCCAGCAGCGGGATGAAGTCGAGCCCCTCGATCTGCCGGGAAATCCGTTCTGTCCCGATGGCCAGATCGGCCTCTCCGGAGGCAATGGCCGCCGCCATGGTCAGGTGCGAGCGCATCTCACGTTCATACCCTGCGACCATGCGCGAATCCAGACCCATGCGGCGGAGCTGCCCGTCCAACAGAATCCGGGCGCTGGACCCGGGACGCCGGTTCAGAATGGAAAGATCCCGCCTGGAGAGGTCGCGCCATCCGTGAATCTCCTTCGGATTCCCGGCGGCGACATAGAAGCCCTGGGTACGGTAGGAGATGTTGATGAGGGCGGCGGGGACTCCGGGCATGAGCTTCTTCACGAAAGGCGT
>JAGAFT010000046.1 GCA_017627975.1 Oscillospiraceae bacterium | reverse complement strand
TTCTCAGTTCAGGCCGTTGAGCTTACCGGCCATCGCGGACTTTTTACGTGCCGCATTGTTCTTGTGCAGCAGGCCCTTGCCGGCAGCACGGTCAACAGTCTTAACAGCAACTTTATAGGCATCGGCGGCTGCGTCCTTATTACCCTCGATCACAGCTGCCTCGAACTTTTTCATTGTGGTCTTCAGAGCGGTCTTTTCCGCGCGATTCTTCGCACGCAGCTCCTTGGACTTCAGATCCCTCTTGGCAGAAGACTTGATATTTGCCATGCAGATTGCCACCTCCTCCTCTAAAAGATAGCGCGTGAAATCACTCGCGTTTAGTGATTATAGCAAAGAAAACCGGGAAAAGCAAGCATTTTCTTGAGCTTTTCCCGGTTTTTTTCTGTTTTCCCGGTGTATGTCAATTTCTTGTATTCAAGATCGGGTTTTTCCACAATATTTGGTAAAAACCACCGTTCTTTTTTGAGGCAGAAAATGTTTCACGTGAAACATTTTTTCAAAACTCCTCATATTGTTTCACGTGAAACATTGCATTCTTTCCCGTTTGCTGTTATAATTCACGCGTGATTATGACAGGAGATTCTGAGACCTATGGCAAAAATCATTGCATTCGCCAATCAGAAGGGCGGTGTCGGAAAGACCACCAGCTGTGTCAACCTCTGTGCTGCGCTCTCTCTTTCCGGAAAACGTGTTCTTCTGGTCGACTGTGATCCTCAGGGAAATGCCAGTTCCGGCATGGGCGTCAAAAAAAGCCGCACGCCGAACATCTACGATATGCTGATCCATGATGTTCCCAGCGAAGACTGTGTCGTTCACACGGATTTCGGTGACATCATTCCCAGCGGCAGAGAATTTGCCGCGGCGACAGTAGAGCTGATTTCCCGCAGCAACCGGGAGAAAATTCTCTATACTGCGCTGCAGCGGCTCTATACCGAATATGACTACATGTTTCTGGACTGTCCCCCCTCGCTGGAACTGATTACCGTCAATGCCCTCGCCGCGGCGGACAGCGTGCTGATTCCGATGCAGTGTGAGTATTACGCGCTGGAGGGGATCGCAGATCTCATCAGCAGCATTCGCATGTGCTCTTCCCGTCTGAACCGCCGGCTCCATATTGAAGGGATCCTGCTTACCATGTACGACGCACGGGCCAACCTCACCTTGCAGGTGGAAAACGAACTGCGCAGGTTTATGCCGGATAAAGTCTATCAGACCGTCATCCCCCGTTCGGTCCGCCTCTCCGAGGCGCCCAGCCACGGACTTCCGGGCGTGGTGTACGACCGCAGCAACAAGGGAAGCAGGGCATACCTTGCCCTGGCGGAGGAATTCATCAACAAAAACGAAGGAAAACGAACATGGCAGTAAAAGAGAAACGCGGTCTCGGCATCGGCCTGGAGGCACTGTTCGGAACAGAGCTTCAAATGCTGGAGGATGAAGAGGTTCTTACGCTTCCCATCACCAGGGTGGAACCCCGACAGGATCAGCCCAGAGACCACTTTGACGAGGAACGGCTGCAGGATCTTGCCGCATCCATCTCCAGACACGGCCTGATTCAGCCGGTGATCGTCCGCAAGCTGGATTCGGGAGATTATCAGATTATTGCCGGAGAGCGGCGCTGGCGCGCTGCCCGTCTGGCCGGCCTGGCGGAAATTCCGGTGCGGGTTCTTCGTGCCGATGACCAGAGTGTCGCGGAGCTGGCCCTGGTGGAAAACCTGCAGAGAGAAGACCTGAACCCGATGGAAGAAGCCCGCGGGTATCAGAAACTGATGCAGGACTACGACCTGACCCAGGAGGAGGCCGCGGCCGGTGTCGGGAAGTCCCGTTCGGCGGTAGCCAATGCGCTCCGCCTGCTGAATCTGAGCGCTCCGGTTTCCGAGATGGTGGAGAGCGGCGTTCTCTCCGCCGGTCACGCGCGCACCCTGCTGGCTCTCGAGGATCCCTCTCTGCAGAAGCGCGCCGCCGAACAGGTGCTGGCCAAAACGCTCTCCGTACGGAAGACCGAGCAGATGGTTTCCCGTCTGAAAAAAGAAGCGGCCAAAGCCCTGGAGGAAGAAGAAGCGGCTGCGGAAGACGAGGTGGATTATGCCTCCGCCCTGTCCGAAGAGCTCTCTTCCGTCCTGGGACGGAGAGTCGCTCTTTCGGAAAAGAACAACCGCGGAAAGATTGAGCTCTTCTATGACAATGCCGACGATCGCGAGGCACTGGTCTCGATTCTCAGAGCACTTCGATCCTGAACACAGCGGAGACGGATTTTTCCGTTTCCGGGCAGTTTTGACTATTTGACATCATTGAGATAAAGGAGAATACTATGCTGGATATCAGATTTGTCCGGGAAAACCCGGAGCTCGTGAAGGAAAACATCCGGAAAAAATACCAGGATGCCAAGCTTCCGCTGGTGGACGAGGTCATTGAGCTGGATGCCAAAAACCGCGCCGCCATTACCGAGGCAAGCGAACTGCGCGCTCAGAAGAACAAGCTGAGCAAGGCAAACGGCCCGCTCTTCGGAAAGCTGAAGAAAGCCGCGGAGGAAGAAAAAGCCGCCATTCAGGCGGAGATTGACGCCAACATGGCCGCCGTCAAGGCCAATGACGAGCGCCTTGCAGAGCTGGAAAAGCTGGAAGAAGAATATGCCGATGAGATCTACCGGCGCATGCTTCTCATTCCGAATATCATTGACCCCTCCGTTCCCCTCGGACCGGACGACAGCTTCAACGTCGAAGTCGAACGCTTCGGGGAACCCGTCGTACCGGATTATGAAATTCCTTATCATACCGAGATTATGGAGCGCTTCAACGGCATCGACATGGATGCGGCCGGAAGAACCTCCGGAAACGGCTTCTACTATCTCATGGGGGACATCGCCCGTCTGCACTCCGCCGTGCTGGCCTATGCCCGTGACTTCATGATCAACAAGGGCTTTATTTACTGCATCCCCCCCTTCATGATTCACGGCAACGTGGTGGAAGGCGTCATGAGTCAGAACGACATGGATGCCATGATGTACAAGATTGAAGGAGAGGACCTCTATCTGATCGGAACCTCCGAGCACTCCATGATCGGCAAGTTCATCGACCAGATTCTGACCGAGGATCAGCTTCCCCAGACTCTGACCAGCTATTCCCCCTGCTTCCGGAAGGAAAAGGGCGCCCACGGCATTGAAGAACGCGGCGTTTACCGCATCCACCAGTTTGAGAAGCAGGAGATGATCGTCGTCTGCAAGCCCGAGGATTCCATGGCTTGGTATGAAAAGATGTGGCGCTTCTCGGTGGAGCTGTTCCGCAGCATGGAAATTCCCGTGCGTCAGCTGGAGTGCTGCTCCGGCGACCTGGCGGATCTAAAGGTCAAATCCTGTGACATTGAAGCCTGGTCTCCCAGACAGAAGAAATACTTTGAGGTCTGCTCCTGCTCCAATCTCTCCGATGCCCAGGCCCGCCGCCTGAAGATCCGCGTCAAGGGCGAGGACGGAAAGACTTATCTGCCGCATACGCTGAACAACACCGTCGTCGCACCTCCGCGCATGCTGATTGCATTCCTGGAGAACCACCTTCAGGCCGACGGAAGCGTCACCATTCCCGAGGTGCTCTGGCCCTACATGGGCGGAACCAAGGTCCTGATTCCGAAGAAATAAGTCCGGCTTTCCAAAATATGTAAATCTGCGGTTTTTAAACCGTAAAAAATAGAAAGAGAGGGATCCCCATGAAGAAATTTATCGAAGAATTCAAAGAGTTCATTGCCAAAGGCAACGCGCTGCAGATGGCAATCGGCGTCGTCATCGGCGGTGCGTTCGGCGCCATCACCAATTCGCTGGTCGCAGACGTCATCACCCCGCTGCTCGCCGCAATCTTCAAGAGCCCCAATACGGACGCCCTGAACATCACCCTGCGCGCCGCCACGGCCGATTCCGAAGCCATCGTCCTCGGTCTCGGCACCTTTGTCGGCGCCGTCATCAACTTCCTTGTTATCGCCCTGGTGATTTTCTCGATCATGAAGGCCGCCAACAAGGCTTCCGAGCTCGCTAAGGCCGCCATGAAGAAGAAGGAAGAAGAGGAAGCCGCAGCCGAAGAGCCTGCCGGCCCCACCACCGAAGAGCTTCTCGCTTCCATCCTCGAAGAGCTGAAGAGCCAGAAAAAGTAAGTTATTCACAACAGAGTCGTACAGGCGGCAGAAAAGATCTGCCGCCTGTACTTTTTTTGCCCCTGTCCGGAATGCTTCGGGAGGGGCTTTTTCCAACTCATAAAAAACAGAGGCTCTTCTTTATAATAATTTTGTCTGCATTGTTGTGTTGCAAGTCTTTCAATAATCTGGTATAATATATTGCTTTAATCTTGCCTCGGATCAAAAGGGGGATCGTTTCATGAATTCACTGATGGATATCTGGCAGGAGATTCTGCGTTTTCTTTCCTCTCAGCTGACACCGACCGCGATCAACACCTGGTTTTCCGACTGTGAACCGGTCGCTCTGGAAGAGTGCAGACTTGTGATCCGCACGCCTTCCGAATTCAAGAAAAGCATCATATCCCAGCGCTTTGCCTCCATCATCGTTACGTATCTCTCCGACCTGTTCGCCTGCGACTTTGACCTTCTGATTCTCGTCGGGGATGAGGAGTATGAAAAAGAGTCGTCGGGAGAGGATGACGACCTTCCGGAAATGGCCGGATATACCTTCGACAACTTCATTGTCGGCAACTCCAACAAATTTGCCCATGCCGCCGCAATTTCCGTCGCCGAAAACCCGGGAAAGAACTATAACCCCCTTTTCATCTACGGAAATTCCGGCCTCGGAAAGACCCATCTTCTCTGGGCCATCGGGCATTCCATCCGGGAGCGCTTTCCGGAGAAGAAAATCTCCTACATCAAGGGCGACGATTTTACCAACGAAATGGTGAAGTCCATCAAAGAGGGCAAAACAGAGGAATTTCGCAACAAGCACCGCAATGTTGACCTCTTTCTGGTGGATGACATTCAGTTCATTGCCGGCAAGCAGAGCACACAGATTGAATTTTTCCATACCTTCAACTACATCTATGAAGCAGGCCATCAGATCGTGATTACCTCGGACCGGCCGCCGATGGAGATGTCCCTGCTGGATGACCGGCTTCGGACACGCTTTGAGGGCGGTCTCATGGCCGACATCGCCCCACCCGATCTGGAAACCAGAATGGCCATTGCGCGAAACAAGGCCTCCCGTCTCGGTCTGTTCCTTCCGGACGATATCATCGAATACATCGCCTCCACCATCACCGCCAATGTCCGGCAGCTTGAAGGCGTGATCAAGCGGCTCACCGCCTATAAGGAAATCCTCAACAGCGATATTACCAGGGCCTCCGTGGACCGCGCCATCGAGGATGTCATCAAAAAAGGAACCGACATTCCGAAACCGGACAACATCATCCGGGAAACCGCAAAGTACTACTCTCTCAAGCCGGAGGATCTGAAAGGGAACAACCGCTCTAAAAATACCGCCATGGCGAGACAGATTTCCATGTATCTCATGCGGCAGCTCACCAATCTCTCTCTGAATGACATCGGAAAAGAGCTCGGACGCAACCACACCACCGCGCTCAGCTCCATCCGAAAGATTGAAGACCTCATGCGAAGCGACCCCGACATGACCGGCGTCATCCGGGACATCACTTCCAACATTACCACGAGCTCCGGCTCCTCCTGAATTATGAACCGTTTGGCTGTCGAAAAGTTGAAAACGCGCGGTTCATAAAAAACTCCCTCTTTTTTTCAACATTGTCGACAAAGTTTTGAACAATTTTATCGAACGGAAAAGGCCCTGATTTTATAAGGCTTTTCCCGAGTTTTCGACAGTTTTTTTCCCTACTACGATTTCTTCTACAAAAATATATTATCTTTCTTTTAATGAGGTGATTTTTTGAAAATCAGATGCGAAAAAAAGGACCTTCTCACCGCGGTCAGCAACGTCTCCCGTGCGGCCCCCGCGAAAAGCCCGATTCCCGCTCTGGAAGGCATTCTGTTTGAGACGACGAAAGACGGACTGAAGCTGACGGCTTACGATACGAGAATCGGAATCTATACCACCATCGAGAGCAGTGTTTTCGAGGAAGGAAGCATTGTGATCCCGGCGAGATTTCTTCTGGAACTGGTTCGCCGTCTGCCGGACGGCCTGGTGAGCATCGATACCGACGCAAGCTTTTCCACCACCATCCGCTGCGGTAAGACCGAAGTACACGTGATGGGAATCGATCCGGAGAGCTTCCCGGAGCTGAACGTCGTCGATGCAATTCAGAACATCAGCATTCCGGAGCCCATCCTGAAGAGCATGATCACCCAGACCATCTTTTCCGTCTCCACCTCGGAGAGCAGACCTCTTTACATGGGAATTCTCTTTGAAGTGGGCGTGTCCGATCTGACGCTGGTGGCGGTGGACGGATACCGCCTGGCCAAGCGCAGCGAAGAGATGGAGAATGCCCGGATGCAGCCCTGCAATTTTGTCATTCCCGGCTCTTCCCTGGCGGAGGTGGAGCGTCTCTGCAGCGCGGACGGGGAAGGGTCCGTTTCCATCGCGCTGGGAGAAAAGCATGCGTCCTTTGCCATCGGAAATACGGTTCTGATCACCCGCCGTCTGGAAGGGGAGTTTATGAACTATCGCAAGTCCATTCCCTCCAGCTTCCGTTATGAAATCGTCGTAGAGCGGGAAGAACTGATCCGCGTGGTGGACCGCATTGCCCTGGTCATTAAGGACAAGCAGAACTCTCCCGTCAAGATGGTAGCGGAAGACGGCAATCTGGAATTCTTCTGCACCACGTCCTTCGGTCATGCCGAGGACAGCATCCTCTGCGAAGGAACCGGAGAGGGACTGAAGGTCGGTTTCAACGACAAGTATTTCATGGACGCCCTGAAGGCGGCCAGCGACGAAAAGATCCGGATTTCCATGAACACCCCGTCCGCGCCCATCGTAATTGAAGCGGCGGAGGGAGGCAAGTACCTCTACATGGTACTTCCGGTCCGGCTGAGAGACAGTGAGTAATCCCATGACGGAAACAATCACGATTCAGGGAGATTTCATTAAGCTTGACGCACTGATGAAGTTTGCCTCCCTGGTTGCCTCCGGCGGAGAGGCAAAGATGGCCATTGCGGACGGCCTGGTCTCCGTAAACGGAGAAGTATGCACCATGCGCGGAAAGAAAATCCGTCCTGGAGACAGGGTTTCCTTCTGCGGACAGGATCTTGCGGTCCAGAGTCATGATCATTCATAAAATCGCACTGAACGGATTTCGCAATTACGAGTGGGAAACGGCGGATTTTTCACCCTGCACCAATGTGATTACGGGAGAAAACGCCCAGGGGAAGACCAATCTCCTGGAAGCGGTTTATCTCCTTTCCAGCGGGAAGAGCTTTCGGACAAGATTTGACCGCGAGCTGGTTGGATTTGACTTTTCCGAGGCGGAGATTCTTGCCGAGGTGTACAGTCATGAACGCGAACAGAGCATCCGCATCCGTATGAGTCCCGGACAGGCCAAGCGCATCACCGTCAACGGGGTACGGAAAACGGCGACGGAGCTCTCCGAGACCGTCAACACGGTTTTGTTCTGCCCGGATGATCTGAATCTCATCAAGGACGGCGCCGCGGTCCGCAGGAAGATGATGGATCAGGCGATTTCGCAGATCCGTCCCAAGTACGCGATGCTGCTGACGGAATTCAACCGTCTGTATGAGCACAAGACGCGGATTTTGAAGGACTGGCGGGAAAAACCGTCCCTGCTGGACACGCTGGACTCGTTTTCCGATGCGCTCTGCCGGGTGTCGGCCCAGATGATCCGCTACCGCGCGTCCTACATGAGCAGACTGAAGGAAGCCGTAAAACCCATTCACGCGGACTTCTCGGGAAAGGGAGAAGAGATCGACCTTCTGTATCACACGGTGAGCACGGTGAAGGACCCCTTTGCCCCGACGAAGGAAATCTACTATGACATCTGCGATCATCAGGAGAAGCACCGTCAGGCGGAACTGGACAGCGCACAGTGTCTCACGGGCGCCCACAAGGATGATATCGAGATCCTGATCAACGGGCGGTCTGCCAGGAGTTTTGCATCGCAGGGACAGACCAGAACGGCCGCCCTTTCCGTCAAACTGGCGGAGCGGGAGATCATCCTTCAGGAGACCGGGGAATACCCGATCCTTTTGCTGGACGACGTTTTGTCGGAGCTGGATGAAAAAAGGCAGGAGTTCGTCCTCAACCGCATCGGCGGCGGACAGACGCTGATCACCTGCTGTGAGGACACGGACATTTCCGGAAGGACGGGCGGAAAGGTCTTTTCCGTCAACGGAGGAAGGATCCGGGAATGTACCTGACCATCGGAAAAAACACGGTGATTCGGGATGACGAACTCATCGGCATCTTCGATCTGGACAACTGTTCCCAGTCCTTTCTCACGAGAGAGTTTCTCACGGCGGCGGAAAAGGCAGGAAAGGTCGTAAACGCAGCGGAAGACATTCCGAATTCCTTTCTGATCTGCGCGGAGAAAAAAGAGCAAACGAAAGAGGAGCGCACTGCGGTCTACCTCTCACAGAGCAGTTCCAGAACACTGGAAAAAAGAATACATCAATTGCAAACAGAACGGAGAAACACATGTCGGAAATCAATGAACTGACCCAGAAAGTAACGGAAGAATACGATGCCTCGCAGATTCAGGTTCTGGAGGGTCTGGAAGCCGTACGCAAGCGTCCCGGTATGTACATCGGCTCCACCTCCTCATCGGGTCTGCACCACCTGGTCTATGAGATTGTGGACAACTCCATTGACGAGGCCCTTGCCGGATACTGCACCCATATTGAAGTGAGCATTGAACCGGGAGACATCATCCGTGTCTCGGACAACGGACGCGGCATTCCGGTGGATATCCAGGAACAGACCGGAAAGAGCGCTCTGGAAGTCGTCTTTACGGTGCTGCATGCCGGCGGAAAATTCGGCGGCGGAGGCTATAAGGTCTCGGGCGGTCTTCACGGCGTCGGCGCGTCGGTCGTCAACGCGCTTTCCGAGTGGCTGGTGGTTCAGGTCCACAAGGACGGAAAAATCCACGAGATGCGTTTTTCCCGCGGCGATATTGTGGAAGAGATCCATGTGATCGGCGAAACGGACCACACCGGCACAACGGTCCGCTTCAAGCCGGACCCGGAAATGTTCGACGACACGGTGTACGATTATGAAATCCTGCACACCCGCATGCGCGAACAGGCCTTCCTCAACGGCGGTCTGAAAATTACCCTGGAGGATCTGCGAGAGGGACAGGAACAGCGTGACAGCATGTGCTATGAAGGCGGTATCCGCGAGTTTGTCACCTGGCTCAACAAGCACAAGACCCCGATCCATGAGGATGTCATTTACCTCTCCGGCAGCAAGAGCGACGCCATCGCCGAGATCGCGCTGCAGTACAACGACGGCTTCAGTGAGAATCTGATCTCCTTTGCCAATGACATCCACACACCGGAGGGCGGCATGCACGAGACCGGCTTCAAGACGGCCCTCACCCGTGTCATCAATGCCTACGGACAGAAAAACAACATCATCAAGGGGGATGACAAGGTCTCGGGCGAGGATGTCCGGGAAGGCATTTCGGCCGTCATTTCCGTCAAGCTCCCCGAGGCGCAGTTTGAAGGCCAGACCAAGCAGAAGCTCGGCAACGCCTATATCCGCACCCTGGTGGATTCGATCGTAAACGAGCAGCTGACGGAGTACTTTGAAGAACACCCCGCTGCCGCCAAGGCCATTCTGGACAAGGCCATGATGGCCAACCGCGCGCGCGAAGCGGCGCGCAAGGCCAGAGAGTCGGTCCGGAGGAAAACCGGACTGGAGAGCGGCCAGATGCCCGACAAGCTGCAGGACTGCAACGAGAGAGATCCCTCGCTCTGCGAGATTTATATCGTCGAGGGCGACTCCGCCGCAGGCTCGGCCATTCAGGGCCGGGACAGCCGCTTCCAGGCGATCCTTGCCATGTGGGGCAAGATGCTGAACGTTGAAAAGGCCAGAGCGGACAAAATTTACGGCAACGACAAGCTCTATCCCCTGATCGTCGCCCTGGGCGCCGGAATCGGGGATGAGTTCAACATTGACAAGCTCCGTTATCACAAGATCATCATCATGGCGGATGCCGATGTGGACGGATCCCACATCCGGACCCTGCTGCTGACCTTCTTCTTCCGCTATATGCGGCCGCTGATCGAGCGGGGCTATGTCTATTCCGCCGTGCCGCCGCTCTACAAGCTCACCAGGGGCAAAACCCAGCGGGTGGCCTACTCCGACGAGCAGCGGGATCAGATCAGCGCCGAAATGCGCGGCGACAACCCGAATGTAAAGATCGATATCTCCCGATTCAAGGGCCTCGGTGAGATGGACCCGCACGAGCTCTGGGAGACCACCATGGACCCCGAGCAGCGCTCTTTGCGGCGCATCACCCTGGGTGATGCCATCCAGGCCGATCAGGTCTTCACCGTCCTGATGGGCGAGGAAGTGGAGCCGCGCAAGGAATGGATCGAGCGCAACGCCCAGTATGTGGGCAATCTGGACATCTGAGGCTGAGAGAATATGGCACATAAAAGAGATTATAAACCAGAAGACATCGCATTCCCAAATCAGGTCATCACCGAATCCGAGCTGGTCGGTGAAATGCAGCGCAGCTACATCGACTATGCCATGAGCGTCATCGTCGGCCGCGCCCTGCCGGACGTGCGCGACGGTCTCAAACCGGTGCACCGCCGCATCCTGTACACGATGTACGAGTCCGGCCTGACCTCGGACAAACCCTTCAAGAAATCCGCCACCTGCGTCGGCGACGTGCTGGGTCACTACCATCCGCACGGCGACGCATCGGTCTATGACGCAATGGTGCGTCTGGCGCAGGACTTTTCGATGCGCTACATGCTCGTAGACGGCCACGGCAACTTCGGTTCCGTGGACGGAGACCCTCCGGCAGCCTACCGATACACCGAGGCGAGACTGTCGAAGATCTCCAACGAGATGCTGCGGGACATCGAGAAGGACACGGTGGACTGGGATCCGAACTTTGATGAGAGCCGCAAGGAACCCCGTGTTCTGCCCTCCCGGTTTCCGAACCTGCTGGTCAACGGCTCGAG
>JAGAFT010000045.1 GCA_017627975.1 Oscillospiraceae bacterium | reverse complement strand
GCGACATCTATCCCGTCACCGCTGTCGGACGCTTCTTCACGATGATTTCGTCTTTCCTCGGCATTGCCATTGTCGCCCTGCCTGCCGGCATCATCACCGCCGGATACATGGCCGAGGTCGAGCACGCTGACTCAGATACCCTGGCTTAGTGATAAATCACTAAGCAAAAAAAGCCCCGGCCGAAGCCGAGGCAGGAGGATCTTATGAGATGTAAATTCTGCCGGAGAGACATCCCGGAGAATTCCATGTTCTGTAATTGGTGCGGAAAAAAGCAGCTGAAGGATAAGACCGAGATCAGCGTGCCCGCTCCCCGTCGACTCAAGTCCGGCACCTGGTTCGCCCAGTTGATGGTCAAAGGCGAGCGTATTCCGATCTCCGGCAGCACCGAGGCCGAATACTACGCGAAGGCCAGGGCGGCCAAGGCCGGACTGCTGGAGGCAAAAAAGCCGGACAACCGGCTCGTGAGGGATCTTGTCGCTGATTACATCAAGGCCCGTGAGGATGTCGCCTCCGCCTCCACAATCGACGGATACGAACGGAAGGCCCGGAACAATCTGCAGGGTCTCATGCATCTGCATGTCAAGGACCTGACCCGCTCCCGGGTTCAGGCCGCGATTGACGCGGAGAAGGAACGGTACTCCGGAAAAACGATCTGGGACGCCTGGAGCCTGATTCAGTCCGCGACCGGCGTCGAAATCGACGGTCTCGTGCTCCCGTCGAAGAAACCGCAGAAAAAGCCGCCCGTGTACAGTTCCGGTGATCTCCGGCGCCTGATCCTCGCTCTCGCTGAGATCGGCGGCGAGGTGGAGTGTGCCGGTCTCCTGGCCGCGTGGCTGTCGCTGCGGCGGTCTGAGATATTCGGCCTGCGCTGGATTGACATCCGCTCTGACTCTATCCGTGTCGAGAAGGCTCGCGTCTATGACCGTGAACACAAGCTCGTCGAGAAGGGGACAAAAAACGATACCAGCGAGCGCGTGATCCCCTGTGACCGCTACATTCTGGACAAAATAAAAGCGCTCCCCCATGAGGGAGAGCGAGTTTTCCGGATGTCCACGTCCGGGATCTGGAAGGGCATCACGGCGGCGTGCAGTCAGGCCGGCATTGAGCATGGATACCTGCACGGTCTGCGGCATACGAACGCCTCGATCATGGAGCTTGTCGGCGTGCCTTCCGTCTACGCGAACAAGCGCGGCGGCTGGGCCTCCGATCACATCCGGACGAAAACATACACAGACGCAATCCCGGAAGGAGACCGGGACGCCGCTCAGATGGTTGACGGGTATTTCCGGGATCTGATCTTCTTCGGCCCGCCGAAGCCGCCCGGATTCTGATTACTATATTTTTACTAACAGACTTTTAGAACCCCTGTATTTACTGGTTGTTTGCGTTTTGTTTTCGGGGTTCGAGTCCCCGCTGGAGCACCATTCAGAGAAGTCGCTGATTCCTTGCGAATCGGCGACTTCTCCCTATTTTGCTTGGCTTTTCTGTGTTCTCTGTTTCTCTTTTTTGTTCCTCTGTTCCCTGTCTTGTTCGGCATTTTCCACGCAAAATTACTAACGGATTTACTAACAAAACAGCCCGGAAGGATTTCTCCCTCCGGGCTGTTTTTATTCTTCCTGTTTTTCGTGTTTGCCTGCCGTCTGGCCTTCGATCATCGGCGTGCTTTCATCTGTCCCGCTCTGATCGCGATCAATCGCGTTTTTTGCGCTGTCTATTTTCTGTTTAAACCATGATGGCATCGGCCCGCCGAGTCTCCCGCTGTTCTCCAGGATGCTGCCCACCTCTGTCAGTATATACCAGAGCAGCACAACCGGTGTGATAAATGCAGTAAATTCAAACGGCAGTTTGATGCCCGAGCTTTCCATGATCACCTTCAGCGCGATGTCGCACAATGCTGCGGCCAGTACCGCGATGATCTCCCCGGCCTTGTGCCAGAGTCCCTCCCTGGCGATATCGCTGGACCAGTTCTTTTCCCGTTTTGCTGCCATGCTCCCGGAGATGTAATCCAGGATGATGCACGCGATCCAGATGATCACCAGCCAGCCGAGCCAGCCCCACAGGGCCGATAGGAACGCAATGATCGCCGCCAGCGCTGCTTTGATCTCCGTCGCTTTGTCCGGTGCGTTCATTCTTCATCCTCCCAAAGGTCGAGCTTTGTGATGGAGATGATCTCGCCGTCCCTGACCACGATGTCATCCTGCTGCAGCTCGCCCAGCACATCCGAGAAGCTCTCCGACCATACGGTCATCGGCATCGCGTTCTTTGTGACTACCAGATACCGCTCGGCATTCTTCTTTTCAGTCTGCTCTCTTTCCGGTTTCATTGTCTGTCCTCCCTGTTATTCAAATATTTTTTTGTCCAGACCGAGCCGCTGCCACGTCATCGGCCCCACGACTCCATCTGCGCTGAGTCCGTTTGCCTGTTGGAATAAGATGACCTTATCGGTCAGAGCGCTGCCCCAGATTCCATCCGTCAGAACGTTATAGCTCAT
>JAGAFT010000044.1 GCA_017627975.1 Oscillospiraceae bacterium | reverse complement strand
TCCGGAGAATACGACATTGGCGCTGCCGGTCAAGACCACCCTCTCGTCGGTATAATTGACGATCAGGTCACCGCCCGGGAGGGTCACCCGGACGTCGGTTCCCTTGTCGCAGACGCCGTTTTCGACCGCGGCCACCACGGCCGCGCAGGCCCCGGTCCCGCAGGCGAGCGTTGCGCCGTTGCCGCGCTCCCAGACCCGCATCCGCAGCGCCGTACGGCTCACGACCCTCACGAACTCGGCGTTCACCCGCTCGGGGAAAATTTCCGCATGCTCAAACTGCGGTCCCACGGTCTCCAGGTCCAGGGTGTCCACCGTATCGCAGAAGACCACGCAGTGTGGATTGCCCACCGAGAGACAGGTGATGCGCCAAGGTGAGTTTGCGATCTCAACGGGATAATCTTTGATGAATGCGTTCTGATCGGCGCTGCATGCTGATTGAGGAAGCTTTTCCGTGTCGATGGGGACCGAGGCGGCGTCCAGCTTTGCCCTGCCCATATCCACGGAAACCGAGCTCACCTGCCCGTCACGGCAGAAGAGTTTCAGGCGGCGAATGCCCCCGGCGGTCTCCACCGAAAGGTTTTCCGTCCGGAGATATCCCTTGTCGTACATGTACTTGCCTACGCAGCGCAGGTTGTTGCCGGCCATTTTTCCTTCGCTGCCGTCCCGGTTGAAGCTGCGCATGCGCACATCCGCTCTGGCGGAGTGCTCCATGAGTACAATACCGTCGGCGCCGATGCCGTAGTGGGGCTGGCAGAGGGAGACGCAGAGGGACTCCGGACAGGACACGCTGCCGTCGAAATTCTCGATGAAGATATAGTCGTTTCCGCAGTCCTGCATCTTGGTGAAGGGAATGGTCCGGCGCCAGCGGCGCATGCGGTTCAGATCCACCAGCTCGGTATTGCTCTGGCTGTAGCGGGAGGCGATGCTGTCGGCCAGCGCCCCGGCGGTATCCAGCGAGGTAAGGCAGGGAATGCCAAGCTGCATGGCGCGGCGGTGCAGAGCGATGTAGTCGCCCATGGTGCCGTCCTTTACGGCGCCGGTATAGACGATGAGCTTCAGCCCCGGAGCCTCGCCGCGAAGAATCTGTTCGGCTTCAAAGCGTTCCACCGGCAGGCCTGCCCCGGCAATGGTGGCTGCGGTGCCTTCGGTGCCGCAGAGCTTCAACCCCAGCTCGTGGAAGCGCCGGGCGAGGTTCAGAATTTCAGGGTAATCCGCGGTCTCCACACTGAGGAGCACCTTGTCCCCGGCGGACGGAATGTGAAATCCGGCGGCGGTGAGGCCCTTGTACATGGCTTCGGCGAAACTTCGGCTGAGGCCCAGAACTTCGCCCGTGGACTTCATCTCGGGGCCAAGAATGGAGTTCGCGTCCGAGAGCTTCTCGAAGGAGAACACGGGGACCTTTACGGCATAGTAGGGCGGGGTTCTCCAGAGGCCGGTGCCGTAGCCCAGATCCTTCAGTTTTGCACCCAGCATGATCCGTGATGCCAGGTCCACCATGGGAACATTCGTCACCTTGGAAATATACGGCACGGTGCGGGAAGCGCGGGGGTTGACCTCGATGACATAGAGCTCCCCTTCATAGATCAGGTACTGGATGTTTACCAGCCCCCTGGTGCCCAGGGCCAGGGTCAGCTTCTCGGAGACGTCGCAGATCCGGTGGAGGAAAGGGTCCGTCAGGTTGTAAGGCGGGTAGACCGCGATGGAGTCGCCGCTGTGAACGCCGGCACGCTCGATGTGTTCCATGATGCCGGGGATCAGGACATCCGTGCCGTCCGAGATCACATCCACCTCCAGCTCAATGCCGGGCATGTACTTATCCACCAGGACGGGGTTTTCGATGCCGCCGGCAAGGATGCTTCGCATGTAGGTCTCCGTGGTTTCACGGTCGCGGGAAATGCACATGTTCTGACCGCCGATGACATAGCTGGGGCGAAGAAGCACCGGATAGCCCAGGTCTTCGGCCGCGGAGAGGGCCTCGTCCAGCGTGTTTACGCCGTGGCCCTTCGGGCGGCTGATGCCGAAGCGCTCCAGCAGGGCGTCGAAGCGGGCCCGGTCCTCGGCGGTGTCAATGCTGTCGGCGGAGGTGCCCAGGATGGGAATCCCCTGTTCGGAGAGAAAGCCGGTCAGCTTGATGGCCGTCTGGCCGCCGAAGGCCACCACCACGCCCACAGGCTTTTCCACCCGGATAATATTCCAGACGTCTTCCGGGCAGAGGGGCTCAAAGTAGAGCCGGTCGGCGGTGTCGTAGTCGGTGGAGACGGTCTCGGGGTTGTTGTTCACGATGACCACGTCGTAGCCCATCTCCCGCAGGGTCCAGACGCAGTGCACCGAGCTGTAGTCGAACTCGATGCCCTGGCCGATCCGGATGGGGCCGGAGCCCAGGACCATGACCACGGGCTTTCCGCTGCGCGGGAAGCTGCGGGATTCGCAGAGCGCATCGCAGGAAGAGTAGAAATAGGGTGTCTCGGCGTCGAACTCGGCTGCGCAGGTGTCCACCATCTTGTACGAGAAGGCGGTTTCCGCCGGAAGCGCCGCTCCGCTGAGGCGGCGCAGGGCCGAGTCGGGGTAGCCCAGGCGCTTGGCCAGGGCGTAATCCTCGCCGTTCAGGGGGCTGCCCGCAATACGCAGCTCAAAGGCGGCGAGACCTTCCAGCTTCCGAAGGAAGAAGAGGTCGATCTTCGTAAGCGCATGAATCTCTTCCGGTGTCATCCCCTGCTTCAGGGCTTCGAAAACCGTAAAGAGCCGGTGGTCATCCTGATCCAGCAGGCGCGTACGGAGCGGACGCGGGTCTGCGGAAGCCAAATTCAGGCTGTCCAGAGAGATTTCCGCGCCGCGCACCGCCTTCATCATGGCCATCTCGAAGCTTGGCGCGATGGCCATCACCTCGCCCGTGGCTTTCATCTGGGTCCCCAGACGGCGCGAGGCGTGGGGGAACTTGTCAAAGGGCCATTTTGGCAGCTTCACCACCACATAGTCCAGCGCCGGCTCAAAGCAGGCGCAGGTCTTGCCGGTAATATCGTTGGGGATCTCGTCCAGGGTATAGCCCAGGGCCAGGCGCGTGCTGATCTTCGCGATGGGATAGCCGGTGGCCTTCGACGCCAGGGCCGAGGAACGGGAAACGCGGGGATTGACCTCGATGACCGCGTATTCAAAGCTCTCGGGGTTCAGCGCGAACTGGCAGTTGCAGCCGCCGACGATGCCGAGGGCGGTAATGATGTCCAGCGCCGCGCTGCGCAGCATCTGGTACTCCCTGTCCGCCAGTGTCAGAGCCGGCGCCACCACGATGGAGTCGCCGGTGTGGATGCCCACCGGGTCAAAGTTCTCCATGCTGCAGACGGCAATCACGTTGCCGGCCGCGTCACGCATGGTTTCAAACTCGATCTCCTTCCAGCCGGACACACACTTCTCGATGAGGACCTGCGTAATGGGGGAAAGATCCAGGCCGTTGCGTGCGATGGAAGAGAGCTCCTCCGGGGTATCCGCGATGCCGCCGCCGGTGCCGCCCAGGGTATAGGCCGGACGGACAATAACCGGGTAGCCGATCTCCGAGGCGATCTGCAGCGCCTGCTCCACCGTGGTGGCGGTGGCGGAAGGAATTACCGGCTGTCCCATCTCTTCCAGGGTCTCACGGAAGCGCTCGCGGTCCTCGGCGCGCTCGATGCTCTCGATATCCGAGCCGAGAAGCCGTACGCCGTACTTCTGAAGGGTTCCGTCACGGCTGAGCTGCATGGCGAGGGTCAGACCGGTCTGGCCGCCGAGGCCTGCCAGCAGGCCGTCCGGGCGCTCCTTGGCAATGATGCGGCGCAGGGTCTCCGGGGTCAGGGGTTCGAGATAGATGGCGTCGGCCAGCTTCTTGTCGGTCATAATGGTGGCGGGATTGGAGTTGACCAGGACGGTCTCGATGCCTTCCTGCCGCAGGATGCGGCAGGCCTGTGCGCCCGCGTAGTCAAACTCAGCCGCCTGCCCGATGACGATCGGTCCGGAACCGATCACCAGGACCTTATGGATGCTCCTGTCCTTCGGCATGTCAGTCCTCCTCCCCTCTCATCATCCGCAGGAAGCGGTCAAACAGGAATTCCGTGTCATGGGGGCCCGCGCAGGCCTCCGGGTGAAACTGCACCGTGAAACAGCGCTTGCCCGGGTAGTCCAGACCTTCACAGCTCCCGTCGTTGGCGTTGCGGAAACTCAGATGCGCGATGCCCTGCATGCTTTCCGTCTCCACGGCATAGCCATGGTTCTGGGTGGTGATCCAGGTGCGTGCACCGTCCGTAACAGGCTGATTGGCCCCGCGGTGCCCATATTTGAGCTTGTAGGTTCTCCCGCCCATGGCCAGGGCGCAGAGCTGATGGCCGAGACAGATGCCGAAGATGGGAAGTTTCCCCACCAGCTTCCGGAGCTGTTCGACCTCAAAGACATTCTCCGCCGGGTCTCCGGGCCCGTTGGAGAGCATCAGTCCGTCCGGCGCCATGGCAAGGATCTCCTCGGCGGCAGTGTCGTGGGGCAGCAACGTCACCCGGCAGCCCCTCTTTTGCAGGCTGCGGATGATGTTCCGCTTGGCGCCGTAGTCCAGAAGAGCCACATGAAAGGCGCACATAGAATCGTCCCCTGTGTTCCGCGGCTCAAAGACCTGGGCCGTCGGGGTGCTGACCTGGGTGACGACATGTCGCACCGCGTAGTCTTTGACCGTTCCGAGGTCTTCCGGAACCGTCCGGCAGAGGCAGGCGTTCATTACGCCCTGCTCACGAATCAGTCTGGTCAGGGCACGGGTATCCACGCCGCAGATACCCGGAATTCCCTGTTCCTTCAGGAAGGAATCCAGTGTCCCCTCACTGCGGAAATTTGACGGAGCATCACAGAGCTCGCGTACCACATAGCCCTTCGCATGACAGGCCCCCTCGAAGTCTTCCGGGATCAGGCCGTAGTTGCCGATCATGGGGAAGGTCTGAAGGATGATCTGCCCGGCATAGCTGGGGTCGCTCAGGGTCTCCAGGTAGCCGGTCATGCCGGTGGTAAACACCAGCTCGCCTACGGTCTCAAGGCCGGGATCGTTCCCCTTCCATGCACCAATGGGATGACCCGCAAAGGCCATCCCGTTTTCCAATACCAGATAGACAGTTTCCATAGTGAAAGTTCCTTTAACACGGTCACGGATGAGATATTTTCTTGTAACCCCCGCCGGAGGCGGGGGTTACAGATATCATCGTGTTTATTCCTTTAGCAGGCCGCTGACGAACCACTCCTTACAGCGTCGCAGCCATGACCGCCTTGATGGTGTGCATGCGGTTTTCCGCCTCATCGAAGACGATGGACTGGGGGCCCTCAAAGACCTCATCCGTCACTTCCATGGCTTCCAGGCCGAACTTCTCGTGGATCGCGACGCCGTTCTCGGTCTCCAGGTCGTGATAGGCCGGCAGGCAGTGCATAAAGCGGCACTGCGGACCCGCGGTCTCCATCAGCGTCTGTGTCACCTGATACGGCAGGAGGTCATGAATACGCTCCGCCCAGACCTCTTCCGGCTCGCCCATGGAGACCCAGATATCCGTATACAGGACATCCGCGTTCTGAACGGCCTTCATCGGGTCGGTTTCAAACTCCAGCGTCGCGCCGGTCTCGGCCGCAACGGCCCGGCATTCTTCAATCAGCGCCGCATCCGGGAAATACTTCTCCGGAGCGCAGGCTACGAAATGCAGGCCCATCTTGGCACAGCCCACCATCAGGGAATTGCCCATGTTGTAGCGGGCATCCCCAAGATATACCAGTTTCTTTCCTTTCAGGGTGCCGAAGTGCTCCCGGATTGTGAGGAAGTCCGCCAGGATCTGGGTGGGATGGAACTCATTGGTCAGGCCGTTCCACACCGGCACCCCGGAGTAAGCGGCGAGCTTCTCCACACGAGTCTGTTCAAATCCGCGATACTCAATGCCGTCGAACATCCGGCCCAGGACACGGGCCGTATCGGCGATGCTCTCCTTCTTCCCCAGCTGTGAGCTCTTGGGGTCCAGGTACACCGGATGCATTCCGAGATCCGCCGCGGCAACTTCAAAGCTGCAGCGCGTCCGGGTACTGGTCTTCTCAAACACCAGGGCGATGTTCTTTCCCTCGTGAAGCCGGTGCGGAATCCCGGCCTTTTTCTTTGCCTTCAGCTCGGCCGCCAGATCCAGCAGCCCTTCGATCTCTGCCGGTGTAAAGTCCAGCAGCTTCAGAAAGCTCTTTCCCTTCAGATTCATGCACACGCTCCTTTGATCACATTGATCGCCTTCATCAATACATCTTCCGGAATATTGAGTGCCGGGAGCAGCCGGACTTTGTCCTTCGCCGTGAGGCAGAGAACTCCGTTCTCCATGCAGGCCTTCACCACGTCGGGAGCCGGCTTTACGGTCTTGATACCGATCATAAGGCCCATGCCGCTGACGCTCTCCACGCCGGGGGCGCCCTGCAGGGCTTCAAAGGCCATGGCGCTCTTTTTCTTCACGTCCGCCAGGAGCTTTTCATCGATCCGCTTCAGGATGCTTAGTGCCCCTGCGCAGCAGACGGGGTTTCCGCCGAAGGTGGAGCCGTGGTCGCCGGCCCCCAGGGTGAACTCGGTCTTCTCTCCGTAGAGCACCGCGCCCAGCGGAAGTCCGCCGCCGAGGCCTTTCGCCGTGGAGATCACATCCGGCTGCACCCCGAAGTTCATATAGGCATAGAGCTCGCCGGTACGGCCGTTGCCGGTCTGAACCTCATCCACCATCAGGAGGATGTCTTCCGCCTTGCAGAACTCCGCAAGGCCGGTGACAAAGTCTTTCTGCAGCGGGATGACGCCGCCCTCGCCCTGGATGCATTCGATCAGGACCGCGGCGGCTTTGTTCTGAAGTGCTGCGGTCTTCACCGCCTCCAGGTTGTTCGCCGGAGCGTGGACAAAGCCCGGGGTCAGCGGCTGGAACAGCTCGTGATAATGGGCCTGGCCCGTGGCGGCCAGTGTCGTGAGGGTCCGCCCGTGGAAGCTGTTTTCCAGGGTCACGATGGTGAAGTACTCCGGTCCCTTCTTCTCGGCGGCGTACTTGCGGGCGGCCTTGATGGCGCCCTCGTTGGCCTCCGCGCCGGAGTTGCAGAAGAAAACCTTTTTCATGCCGGTCTTCTCACAGAGCAGCTTTGCCAGCATGGCACAGGGCTCGGTGTAATAGAGGTTTGACATATGCTGAAGCTTGCCAAGCTGTTCGGTCACCGCCGCCTTCCATTCGTCGTCGGCAATGCCGAAGGCGGTAACGCCGATGCCGCTGCCCATGTCAATGTATTCCTTGCCGGTCTCGTCATAGACCAGGGATCCTTTGCCGCATACCAGCTCCACCGGGAAGCGCGCATAGGTATTTGCGATAAATTCCTTATCGATGCTCTTCAGTTCTGACATAATTCTGTCTCCTCTCCGTATACCATGGTCCCCGCACCTTCGTCCGTCAGAATCTCCATCAGGATCGAGTGCGGCACTCTGCCGTCCATGATGATCACGCGCTCCACGCCGCGGTGGATGGCGTCGATGCAGCATTCCACCTTCGGGATCATGCCGCCCGCGATGACTTTTTCTTCAAAAAGCTTAATGGCCTCGCCGATGGTCAGTTCCGGGATCAGGGTGTTCGGATCGTTTTTGTCCCGCAGGACCCCGGCGATGTCCGTCATCATGATCAGTCGCTCGGCGCCCAGCGCACCGGCAATGAAAGCCGCGGCCGTGTCGCCGTTGATGTTGTAGGTGTTGCCCTCTTTGTCGCAGCCCAGCGTAGAGATCACGGGGATGTATCCCTTCTCCAGCAGGTCCATCACCGGTTCGATGTTCACGCCGGTGATGCTCCCGACATAACCCAGCTCAGCCCGCTTCATCCGCGCTTCGATCAGGCCGCCGTCCATGCCCGAGATGCCCATGGCCTTGCCGCCCTTGACCTCCAGAAGCTTTACCAGCGTCTTGTTGACCTTACCGGCGAGAACCATCTGGACAATATCCACGGTCTCCTGGTCCGTGACGCGAAGTCCGTCCACAAACTCCGGCTTTTTGCCGAGTCTGCTCATCATATCGCTGATCTCCGGCCCGCCGCCGTGTACCAGCACGACCCGCACACCCACCAGCCACAGCAGGACAATGTCCTCCATGACCTGCTCGCGCAGTTCCTCGCTGACCATGGCGTTGCCGCCGTACTTGACCACAACGATCTTTCCGTTGTACTGCCGGATATAGGGCAGGGCCTGGGTCAGCACCTGGGCCCTCTGGCTGTTTGTAAACTGATTCATGTCAGGGTCTCCCATTTTCGTTTGCAGGATCTGCAGATTTGCCGGAATCTTCCGTCTCATCCCCGCCGGAGGCGGGGATGACATTCTTTTCAAGTCCGGTAGTCTCCGTTGATTTTCACGTAATCATACGTGAGGTCGCAGCCCCAGGCGGTGGCGGCCGCTTCTCCGTCGCCGAGGGTGATCAGGATATCGATTTCCTTCTCGTGCAGAATCTCCGCCGCCTTCTCCTCGGAGAAGGGGACGCCGGCGCCATTCTCACAGACCGTGACATCGCCTGCCACGGAATGGAAAACCACATCCACCTTGTGGATGTCGACGTCCGCGCCGCTGTAACCGATGGCGCAGAGCACGCGGCCCCAGTTGGCGTCCTCGCCGAACATGGCCGCCTTGGTCAGGCTTGAGCTGATGACGCTGCGGGCGACCGTCTTTGCCGCCTTGTCGTCCTTCGCCCCGGTGACGGAGCATTCCAGAAGCTTCGTCGCACCTTCGCCGTCTCCGGCGATCATCCGGCAGAGCTGTACATTTACGGTGTTCAGGGCGCACATAAAGGTGCTGAAGTCCTCGCCCTCTTCCGTGATCTCCTCATTTCCGGCAAGGCCGTTGGCGAGGATCGTCACCATGTCGTTGGTGGAGGTGTCGCCGTCCACGCTGATCATGTTGAAGGTGGTCCGGATATCGCCGGAGAGCGCCTTCTGCAGCATGGGGGCGCTGATCGCGGCGTCCGTGGTCAGGAAGACCAGCATGGTGGCCATATTGGGGTGAATCATGCCGCTGCCCTTGGCGATGCCGCCCAGATGACAGGTTTTTCCCCCCAGTTCAAACTCCACCGCAACTTCTTTCTTCTTTGTGTCGGTGGTCATGATGGCGTGGCAGGCCTCCTCGCTTCCTTCCGCGGACAGCGCCGCCACCAGCGGCGGAATGCCCGCGGCGATGGGGGCGATGGGAAGCGGCTGCCCGATGACACCGGTGGAAGCCACCACCACGTCAGTTGCGTCAATCCCGAGTGCATTGCCCAGGAGACTGCTCATCGTCTCGGCAATTTCGATGCCGTCGGCGTTGCAGGTGTTGGCGTTGCCGCTGTTGCAGATGACCGCCTGGGCTTTGCCGTCGGCGATGTGGTTCTTTGTCACGGTCAGGGGCGCGCCCTTGACGAGGTTCGTGGTATAAACGGCCGCGGCGTTCGCCTTCACGTCGCTCACGATGAGGCCGAGGTCTTTCTTGTTCGGGTTCTTCCGGATTCCGCAGTATACCCCCGCAGCCTGAAAGCCTTTTGCGGCACAGACACCGCCGCCGATGGGTTTAATCGATGAAACAGGATTGTTCATGGTTATTTCTCCTTCAAAGGGGTTCAGTTTCGCTCTGTTATACTGCAAGTCCGGTGGTTTCGTCAAGTCCCAGAAGAATATTCATGTTCTGGATGGCCGCTCCGGAGGCGCCCTTGCCAAGGTTGTCGAAGGTGGAGATCAGCAGGATTCTTTCGTCGTTGCCGGCCACCGTAATCGCCATGTCGTCGCGTCCGGAGAGGGCGTTGCCGGCGATCATGCCTTCGCTGTACTCCTCATAGTGGACAATTGCACTGTGGTAGCAGGCCCGGTAAAGCTGCTTCACGTCCTCGACGCTGCCCTTCAGGTCTTTTCGGAACAGCGGGACCGTCACCGCCATGCCGCTGTAATAGTCCGCGACAATCGGGCAGAAGAACGGGGCCGTCGTGAGCCCGGAGATCTTTACCATCTCCTTCAGGTGCTTGTGGCTCTGGCCCAGGGCATACTGCCGGGGCGAATCCAGCGCCGCGTCTCTCTCCCCCGCCTCGTAGTCGGCGATCATGCTCTTTCCGCCGCCGGAATACCCGGTCACCGAGAAACAGGTGAAAGCCGTGTCCGGCGACACCAGGCCCTCATGTACCAGGGGCTCCACCAGGGAGATGAAGCCGCTGGCATGGCAGCCCGGATTTCCGATCCGGTGGCTGGCGGCGATCTTTTCGCGCAGGCCGTGGAGCTCCGGGAAGCCGTAGACCCAGCCGGGTTCGGTCCGGTGGGCGGTGGAGGTGTCGATGACCGCGGTATTGCCGTGCACCAGGTCCGCCGCCTCGATGGCCGCCGCGTCCGGCAGGCAGAGGAAGGCCACATCCGCGGCGTTCAGGATTTCTTCCCTGGCCGTCTTATCCTTGCGCAGCTCCGGCGGGAGGTTCAGGATCTCCAGCTCTTTCCGGTCGGCCAGCCGCTCATGGATCCGCAGGCCGGTGGTGCCGGCGCTTCCGTCTATAAAAACCTTTGTCATTGGTCCAGTTCCTTTCTGACAAACGCAATCTGCTTTTTCACAGAGGCGACCGAGGTGCCGCCCTCGCTGATTCGTTTTTCCATGCAGGTTTTCAGGTCGATGGCCTCATAGAGGCTCTCGTCGAAGAGCTCGCTGTAACTTTTGTAGGTCTCCAGCGGAAGCGTCTCCAGGACCTGCCCGCTCTCCATGCACGTCCGCACCAGCTGGCCGGAAATCTTATAGGCGCTCCGGAAGGGCATACCCTTTTTCACAAGCCAGTCGGCGAGATCCGTGGCGTTGATGAAGCCGCCCTGGGCCGCGCGCAGCATGTTTTCACGGTTCACGGTCATGCTTCCGACCATGGGGGTCATGATTCGAAGGCACATCTTCACCGTGTCGCAGGCGTCAAAGACGCCTTCCTTGTCCTCCTGCATGTCCTTGTTGTAGGCAAGGGGCAGCCCTTTCAGGGTGGTGAGCAGGCCCATCAGGTCTCCGTAGACCCGTCCGGTCTTCCCGCGTACCAGCTCTGCCATATCGGCGTTGCGCTTCTGCGGCATGATGGAGGAGCCCGTGGTGTAGGCATCGGAGAACGCGATAAAGCGAAATTCCCAGCTCGCCCACAGGATCAGCTCTTCGGAGAGGCGCGAGAGATGCATCATAAGGACAGACAGCGTGCTCAGCAGCTCCAGGGCAAAGTCCCTGTCCGAGACGCCGTCCATGCTGTTGAGGCAGATGCCGTCAAAGCCCAGCTTCTCCGCCTCCAGATACCGGTCGGTGTCATAGGTTGTCCCCGCCAGGGCGCAGCAGCCGATTGGCGAGACGTTCATTCTCTTTCGGCCGTCTTTCAGCCGGTCCAGATCGCGCAGAAGCATCATCGCGTAGGCCATCATATAGTGGCCGAAGCTCACCGGCTGAGCCCGCTGCAGATGCGTATAGCCCGGCATGATGGTTTCGGTGTGCTTCTCCGCAAGATCGGTGAGGACATGAAGAAAGTCGCGGATGAGAGCGGCGATTTCGTCACTCTCATCTCTCAGATACATTCTCAGGTCCAGCGCCACCTGGTCGTTCCGGCTGCGGGCAGTGTGGAGTTTTTTTCCGGTATCCCCGATGCGCTCGGTCAGCACCTGCTCGACAAACATGTGGATGTCTTCCGCGCTTTCGTCGATCAGGAGCTTGCCGCTTTCCAGATCCTCGAGGATCCCGGCGAGGCCCTCGGTCAGCGCATTGCAGTCCGCTTCGGAGATGATCCCCTTCGCCGCGAGCATCGCCGCGTGGGCGATGCTCCCGGTGATATCCTGACGGGCCATCCGGCTGTCGAAGCGGATGGAAGAATTGAAGTCATCCGCCAGACGGTCGGTCTTTCCGGCCGTGACGCCGGCCCACATCTTTGCCATGGCTTACTTTCCGTCCACGATGGCCTGCACCTTGATGGGCAGCCCGTAGAGATTGATGAAGCCGGCGGCATCCGCCTGGTTGTAGTCGCTCTCGCCGAAGGTCGCGATCTCTTCACTGTAGAGGGACTTGTCGCTCCAGATGCCGGCTTTGATGATGTTGCCCTTGTAGAGCTTGAGCTTTACCTTGCCGGTGACGCGCTCCTGGGTCTTGTCCACGAAGGCGCTGAGCGCTTCGCGCAGCGGGGTGAACCACTGGCCGTTGTAGACCAGCTCGCCGAAGGTGATGGAGAGCTTCTGCTTCTCGTGCATGGTAAGCTTATCGAGGCACAGGGTCTCAAGAGCGCTGTGCGCCGCATAGAGGATCGTGCCGCCCGGGGTCTCATACACGCCGCGGCACTTCATGCCGACGAGACGGTTTTCCACGATGTCAATCAGGCCGATGCCGTTCTTTCCGCCCAGTTCGTTCAGCTTCAGGATGATCTCCTTGGCGCTCATCTTTTCACCTTCCAGCGCCACCGGCACGCCCTGAACAAAGTCCAGCGTCACATAGGTGGGTTCGTCCGGCGCCTGCAGCGGGGAAACGCCCATCTCCAGGAAGCCCGGCTTTTCATACATCGGCTCGTTTCCGGTGTCTTCCAGATCCAATCCTTCGTGGGACAGGTGCCAGAGGTTCTTGTCCTTGGAGTAGTTCGTCTCGCGGTTGATCTTCAGGGGAATGTTATGCGCCTCGGCATAGTCGATCTCTTCGTCACGGGACTTGATGCTCCACTCACGCCACGGGGCGATGATCGGCATGTTCGGTGCAAAGTGCTTGATGGCCAGCTCGAAACGCACCTGGTCGTTGCCCTTGCCCGTGCAGCCGTGGACGATGGCGTCCGCGCCTTCCTTCAGGGCGATCTCCACCAGGCCCTTGGCGATGCAGGGACGCGCGTGGCTGGTGCCCAGCAGATAGTCCTCATACACGGCGCCCGCCTTCATGCAGGGGATAATGTACTCGTCCACATACTCATCCGTCAGGTCCAGAACATAGAGCTTGGATGCGCCGGTCTTCTTTGCCTTCTCTTCCAGGCCCTCAAGCTCGTCCGCCTGTCCCACATTGCCGGAGACGGCAATGACTTCACAGTTGTTGTAGTTCTCCTTCAGCCATGGGATAATGATGGAGGTGTCCAGACCGCCGGAATATGCAAGAACAACTTTTTTAATATCGGATTTATTCATAATATTAGCTCCTTATTGAATAATTATGCGGTGATTATAGGTCGGCTTTCCTGAAAAGTCAAGTGTTCATTTCATATTTATGCAGAGTTGCAAAGTCTGTCGCTGCGCGTTCTCCGCTTCTTATGCAAATAGCACAATACCCGCCCGGCTTTCGCCGGGCGGGTAAGAATGAGGTCCTGATTTTCTTTGTTTTTCGGGGATCAGAGGTGTTCGCTCAGGAAAATATGTCCGTCCTCTCCGGAGAGCATCACCAAATATTCATGCTCTCCCTCGCTGTCGCGCCAGCGCAGCATGGTGCTGGGCAGATCCCCCGGGAAAAGCAGCGCCATCTGCAGCGCGCAGTCGCTCAGCTCGCCGCAGTAGAAGAGCTGCTGATCCACCGCGAAGCTGTCCGCAAAGGATACGGAGCAGATCTGCACATCCAGCGCCGTACCGCTGAACACCAGCAGGCAGGCCTCTCCCCCGTCGCCGATGACGACCTGATCCACGATCTCAACGTTTTCCCCGATCAGCTCGTCCATCGTCCGGATCGTCACTGCGGCTGTGCCCTCGGCCGCGGTTTCTGTCCAGCGGGAGTTCAGAGCCGTATAAAGTGGCCCCGCATCCTCCGCGGCCCGCTCCGAGAACAGCAGTTCCCCGCTCTTCGGGTTGAAGCAGAGCAGCTCGTAAACAGTCTTCTTCGGCCCGATGCCGAGATCGGTCGCCGTGCTGACCAGGAAGGCGCAGACCGTTTCGTCGGCACGGAGCACGGTGACAAAGCGCTCGGCGCAGCAGGCTTCCGGCAGGTTTCCATACTCCCGGGCAATGGTGAATCCGTCCTCCGCCGCCTCAAGCATGGCGTTGTATCCGTAGGCGTCGGAAGCCGTCTCTCCCGTTCCGGTATACCAGGCATCCTGGCGGGCTGCCATGGTCTCCATGATCGCGGCCGCAGCCGTCGGATACCGGGTCGATTCCAGCCGGACATTGTCCCAGGCGTATTCCAGGATCCTTGTCCTTCCCTCTGCCGGATCGAGGGCGTCCTTTCTTGTGCGCTCTATGTGGATCAGCAGTCTGTCTTTTGTTTCCTCCGGCTCTGCCGGTACGAGTTCTGCAGACTGGTTCTGCGTGATTTGAGGCTCTTCCTGGGGCATGGCCGCCTCTTCCACGGGAGCCGCCGTCGTTTGCGGCTGCACGCTTTGCACGGACCCTCCCCCGCAGCCGCCGAGCAGCATGCTCCCGCTCAGGAGCAGGCCAAGAACAATTTCTTTATAACGAAGTTTGCTTTTCAAGTGTCTCCACTCCACTCTTTTCACTTCATTTACAAGTATAACATGAGCTCACTCGGAGCGCAAGGCAATGACAGGATCTTTCTTTGCCGCCACCCCCGAGGGAATCAGCCCTGCAATGAAGGTCAGCACCACACTGATCAGCACCAGCAGAACCGCTCCCGGCGCCGGAAGGGAGGAATTGATGGCCATGATTCCGGTGAGGTCATGGACGATGATGTTGATGGGAATATTCAGCAGGACCGTCACCAGAATCCCGATGAGTCCGGCCGCCAGCCCCACAATGAAGGTTTCCGCGTTGAAGACCCGCGAGATATCCCGCTTCGACGCCCCGATGGCCCGCAGAATGCCGATCTCCTTCGTCCGCTCCAGAACGGAGATATAGGTGATAATGCCGATCATAATGGAGGAGACCACCAGCGAGATGCCGACGAAGGCGATCAGGACATAACTGATAACATTGATGATCGTGGTGATGGAGCTCATCAGCAGCGCGACCATGTCGGTATAGTGGATTTCATCCTCTTCGTCTACGGTCTCGTTATAGGCCTCGATGGCTTCGGAGATGCTGTCCTTGTTCTCGAAGGTAGACGCGTAGAGATTGATGGCCGAGGGGCTGTCCAGGTCCACATAGCCCAGCTTTTTGAGGGTATCCTTCAGCGTCAGCTCCGCATATACCGGCGGCATGGCGTTGTCGTAGATCCAGAGATAGTCGTCGTCGTTCAGGGACAGAAGTTCAAAATCCGCCGCCAGCTGGCGGTCGGAAAGCTGCTCGTACAGGGATCGCATCTGGGCCGCATACCCCGCTTTGACCTGCTCGGACATCATCTGCCGCACATAGTCAAAGAGCGTGTCGTCGTCCAGGTCCTCCAGCATGCTTCGGTACTCGGGATAATAGTCCAGAACGGTTTTTTCAATTTCGGCCCGATCCATGCCGCCCAGCTGCTCATCCAGCATGTCGTTCAGCGTCGTCTCATCCGGCTCGCACATATAAGTGACATAGAGCTTGGCGATCTCCGCTTCCGTCGCGCCGGCAATGTATTCCTTTGCGGCGTCCTGTTTCTTTGTCTTGCTGAGGGCTTCGTTCTCGTCATCCAGGAACGGCAGCCCCGAAAAAACATCCGTCTCCGGGTCAGCCAGCTGCTCCCGGACCAGGGGCTTTTTCTCCGCCTCCGCCATGATGTGCTCTACCAGCGCGTGGGTGTAGCCGATGGCGCCGGTCATCATCCCGGACAGGGCGTCCGCGTTCTGGCGGATGACCCCCACCAGATGAACCTCCAGGCCGTCCCGGTAGAGGGACTTCAGTCCGAGCTGTTCCGCCGTCAGGTCCAAAACCTCGCCGTCCTCGATGCGCCAGGTATCCGCCGGATAGATATAGCGGAAGCTCTTGCTGCAGAGCTCTTCGTAGCTCCAGCTCTCCTGCTTTTTTTCCACCGATTCCGCCGTGAGGAAGGCCTGCATATCATCGGCCACGGTGGAATTGGACTTCAGGCCGAGGGCATAGAGCACCAGGTCCGAGATCTCGTTGTTTTCATCCACCACCAGCACGGCCTCGTCATAGCGCTCCGGCCAGTGGCCGTAGAGCAGATCATACTGGTCATAGAGCAGCGGGTTCACCAGCCCGTCATCTTCTCCCGGGAGCATCTCCTGCCAGACATTGGCAATGGAGTAATACTGGCCGTAGGTGGAGAAGAAGCTGGAGTAGTTACCGCCGTAGATGGTGCTCATGGTGTCCTGCAGCAGCTGCACGATGTCGGTCTTGACGATGTTTCCGTCCGGATCCTCGGCATAGAGATTCATATCCAGGTCATAGCTGTACTGCGCGGAGCTGATATAGTCCCGGATACCGCCGGTGTCCGCGTCGAGAAAGGCCTTGAAGTCCCGCAGGTTGTTTGTCTCCTTCTCTGCCGAAACCATGGAATTCATCAGGTCATACATAATGGTGCTGGAATAGACCGCGTCCCGGTCATGCCGGTTCTGCGCATCGGCGGCCTGGATCCCCATAAGCGAGGTCATCATCCCGGTCATGTCCACGCTCTCGGCCTGGATGGTGATGGGATAGCTTGAGAGCGTATCCTCCTGTACCTTGTCGATGTAATTCTGGATGCCGTTGGACAGGGACATGATCAGGGCGATGCCGATGATGCCGATGCTCCCCGCGAAGGCGGTCAGGAGCGTCCTGGCTTTTTTCGTCATGAGGTTGTTGAGGGACAGGGAGAGCGCCGTAAGGAAACTCATGGATGTGTGTTTCATCCGTCTGCCCTGCTGTGTGATCCGCTCCTCGTGATAGGGATCGCTGTCGTCCGTGATGCGGCCGTCCTTCAGGCGGATGATACGCCCGGCATACTGCTCGGCAAGCTCCGGGTTGTGCGTCACCATGATGATGAGCCGGTCTTTGGAGATCTCCTTCAGCAGTTCCATGATCTGGACCGAGGTTTCGGTGTCCAGGGCGCCCGTCGGTTCGTCCGCCAGCAGGATATCCGGATTGTTCACCAGCGCGCGGGCAATGGCGACACGTTGCATCTGGCCGCCGGACATCTGGTTCGGCTTCTTCTGAAGCTGGTCCCCCAGACCGACTTTGCGCAGCGCCTCTTCCGCCCGGCGGCGGCGCTCGGAATGCGGAACCCCCGAGATTGTCAGCGCCAGCTCCACATTCGACAGAACTGTCTGGTGCGGGATCAGATTGTAGGACTGAAAGACAAAGCCGATGGAGTGGTTGCGATAAGCGTCCCAGTCGGCGTCCGTGAACTTTTTCGTGGAGCGGCCGTTGATGATCAGGTCTCCCGCGCTGAAGCGGTCCAGCCCGCCGATGATGTTCAGCAGCGTGGTTTTGCCGCAGCCCGAATGGCCCAGGATCGCAACAAACTCGCTCTCACGGAATTCGAGATCGATCCCCTTGAGCGCGTGAACCTTGGTATCGGCGACCGTATAGTCTTTTTTGATGTTTCTCAGCTGCAGCATGGGCAATCCTCTTCTGCCGTGATCGATGGCTTGGCTTCCGCGCATCCCGGTCTGTTTCGGCTGTATTATATCGTCTGAACCGAGCCCTGTTCAAGGGGATTTTATGAACAATGCACCTGAGACGGGAATTGACAAATTTCCGCTTTCATCGCATAATACAGAATTGATTTCTGTCGAAAGGATGGCCTTCATGTTCGACTTCACCGCTCAGATGCTGCGACGGGTGCTGGCGCTGCTTGCTCTGACCGGGGCGCTGACACAAAACGCCCCGGCGGATCTTGACGCGGTGAGAAGCAGTCAGTTTCCCTGGTATGCGTCCCTGACCCAGGCAGAATCGCGGTTTGACGACAGCATGTACCTCGCCCCGAACGCGGTCATCTTTCTGGAACAGCACGACGAGACCGACGGCGCGCTCCCCTGTCCGTATATTCTCGCGGATCTCTACATTCCGGACGTACACAGTCTCCGCGCCTGGTACGCGGGCGACCCGTCCATCCCCGGCAATGAGCCTTCGGAGATCGAGGACGCGGCCGGGGCCGTCAATGCGGCTTTCGCCGTGAACGGCGATTTCTATACCATGCAGGGGGTCACGGCCATCCGCAACGGCACCGTCCTCAACAGCTGCGTCAGCGGCTACGACCTCTGTGTGCTTTACGAGGACGGAAGCATGCGCTGCTTCCGCGGCTGGGAGCTCGGCACCCAGGAGGCGGTCAACGAGGCTCTGGATGGCGCATGGCAGGCCTGGTCCTTCGGGCCGACGCTACTGAATGAGGACGGCAGCGCCATCACGGACTTCTCCGACCGCACCATCGAGTACCTGACCCGGGACCATCCCCGCACTGCCATCGGCTACTACGCGCCGGGGCACTACTGCCTGCTCAGCGTCGCCGGGTATCAGGGGGAGTTTCCCGGCGTCTCGCTGGAGGAGCTCTCCGCCTTCTTCGCATCGTTAGGCTGCCGCTGCGCCTACAATCTGGACGGGGGCACTTCAACGCATGTCTGGTATCACGGGCGCGAGGTCGGCTTTCCGAGCCAGACCGTGCGCCTCGCCGACCTGATCTATCTGGAAGATCTGTCTTCCGCGGGATGAGCCGATGAAGAACCGTACGATGCTTTACCTGCTCTTCTTCCAGGTGATTGCGCTGACCCTGCTCTTTCCCTATACGCCGAAGGGAGAACAGTTCATGGAGCGCTTCTTTCCCCAGAGCAATCTCCGTGAGGAAGAATTGATCCCGACGCCGTCTCCCACCCCGACGCCGACTCTCTCTCCCCCTCCCACACCGGTTCCGCTTACAATGTTCTATAAGGAAGTAGGCGCGGAGCTTCCGGGCTACTACGATCTGGTGTCAATCCGTACGGAAGATGATGCGTTTTCCGACGAGCTTCTCGCCCAGCTACATCAGCTTGGCATGCCTATGATCCTGGAACTCCATGAGGACGGAAGCGCCGTCCTGGGGATCTTCGACCGGGCGATCGCGCTGAAGATGGACACCGAAAAAATGCTGGTCTTCTCCGAAGGGAAAACCATGCCCTTCTTTTACCTGAACGGGCGGCTGCGCGTCCAGGACGGAGCGCGGTTCATGATCTTTGAGCGGCGGCCCTGATCATCACACCGAGGAGGTCAAACATGGCAAAGAACTCATCCGAATCGAAGAAAACAGTCCTGCGCAAGCTATACGATCTGGGCAGCCGCTTCGAGACTGCCGCGGAGCGTGTGATCTGCCTTCTCGTTCGCAGAAAGAGGAAGAAATGAGCAGAGTCCGAAAGGACTCTGCTCATTTGCGGCAGGATCATCAGTCCGTATAAAAGGAGCATCTTATCATGTCAGACATTCGGATTCGTTATCAGGTCAGTCTTTCCGATTATCGAAAGGCCTCGTACTACGGCCTGTTTCTCCGTCACCGCATTCCCCTGCTGATCTTCTTCGGGGTTCTGCTGTTCTCGGTGCTTTACGCCGTCGGGGCCGCTGCAGGTTTGGGCCGCCCCAACCCCTTTGTCTTTCTGCTTGCCGGGGCCTACCTGGTCTGGGCGCTGATTCTCTTCGCGGGAAATGAGCGGCAGATCCGCAGCTATCTTCGCAGGGAAGACTGTCTGCTCGGTGTAGAACTTCAGCTGCTCCTTAATGAGAAGTCTTTGACGATGCAGATTCCATCCCGGGGAATCCGTTTCAGCCGCCTCTGGAACAAGCTGGCCGCTGCTTTTGAGCTGAACGATCAGTTTCTTTTCTATCTGAGTGCCCAGGAGGTTTATCTTCTTCCCAAGCGCTTTCTTTCCGCAGAAGAAACCGAGGCCCTGCGTTCGCTTCTCAGCAGCAGGCTCCGGGATCGCTTCAGCTCGCGCTGGCGCGCTTCTTCCCAAGCAGCCAGTTGACCGCAAATACCGCCGCGATGACCGCGGCGCCGATGATGTCGGTCAGGGTACCGGGGATCACCATGCAGATACCGCCTGCAAACGAAATCAGTCTCAGCGGCATACTCATCGGGCCGTTCAGATAACCGATAAACCCTCCGCCGATCCCGACCAGTCCGACGATCGCCGTCAGGATCATGGGTAGGGCTTCCAGGAACGTTCCGCCGATCATGATCATCTTCGGGTTCAGGGCGAACATATAGGGAATCAGGAACGCGGCAATGGCAAGCTTGGTCGCATTCACGCCGGTTTTAAAGGCATTCCCCTTCGCGATGGCGGAGCCCGCATAGGCGGCCAGTGCGACAGGAGGCGTAATATCCGCAACAATCCCGAAGTAGAAGCAGAACATATGCGCAGCCAGGAGCGGGACGCCTGCTTTAATCAGGATCGGCGCGGCAATGGTCGAAGTGATCAGATAGTTGGACGTGGTGGAAACACCCATCCCCAGGATCAGCGAGGTGAACATGGCACAGACCAGAGCGAGGAACACGCTGTTTCCCACCAGGCTGAAGATTCCGGTGCCAATGCGCTGGCCAAGGCCGGTCAGGGTCACCATGCCGATGATGATCCCCGCCGTGGAGCAGGCCGTCGCCACCGAGATCACACTTCGCGAAGCCTGAGGCAGCGCCTTGAAAATCTGGAGAAACGGAACCCGCGTTCCCTTCCGGACATAAGGCACCACGACGCAGATGAGGCAGCCGATCAGGGCAGCGCGCGTGATGGTAAAGCCGGTGAGCATCAGATAGATAATCGCCAGCAGCGGCAGCAGCAGATGCCCTTTATCCCGCAGCAGCGGCCAGAGCTTCGGGAGCTTTTCCCGCGGGATTCCCTTCAGGCCCAGGCGCTTTGCCTCCAGATGGACGGAAATCCAGATTCCCGTAAAGTAAAGGAGAGCCGGAATAACCGCGATCACCATCAGCTGACGGTATGGCACGCTGCAGGTCTCCGAGATCAGAAAGGCCGCGGAGCCCATGACCGGGGGCATGATCTGGCCGCCGGTGGAGGCGGCCGCTTCCACCGCGCCGGCAAATTCCGGTTCATAGCCCAGAGATTTCATCATCGGGATGGTAAAGGAGCCCGTCGAAACGGTGTTGGACACCGAGGAGCCGGAAACCGTTCCCTGCAAAGCCGAGGAAAGCACCGCCACCTTGGCCGGGCCCCCTGCCGCAAAACCGGCCAGCGCGTTTGCCAGATCAATAAAGAACTGGCCGATGCCGGTCTTCTCCAGGAAGGCCCCGAAGAGGATAAAAAGATAGATATAGGTTGAGCAGACGCCGAGCGGGTTTCCGATCACGCCTTCGGTGGTGATAAACAGATGGGTGATGATGCGCTTCAGGCTGAAGCCGCGGTGCTGAAGAAAACCGCCCATATACTTTCCGACCAGCCCGTAAATGAAAAAGCAGGTGGCGATAATCACAATCGGCGGACCGACCACGCGCCAGCATGCCAGCAGCACCAAGGCAATGCCCAGCCCCGCCATCACGGTATCCAGCTGGGTATAGCTTCCCGCGCGGAACTGAAGCGGCTTATAATTAATGATAAAATAGCCTGCCACGCACACAAACAGGGCCGCCAGCACGCAGTCATACCAGGGCAGCTTATGCCGGTCGGCGTGCTTGGTCGCGGGATAGAGGATATAGGCCATGGAGATGGCCAGCCCCAGGTGTGTGTACCGCAGAATCTGCAGCGGAACCTTATTGGAAATGGATGCATACAGTTGGAAGATCGCCCATGCAGTCAGAATCACCGTGATGATCTTATCCCCGAGAGGGGAAAACAGCTTGTATTTCGATTCTCGGTCGATTTCGTCCAGCTTGACTTCTTCCGGTACTGTGTTACGTTTGAACAGACCCATAGACTTACTCCTGATAAAAGAAGGGCAGAGCAGAGGATCTGCCCCGCCCGTTTTATTTGGATTGCGCTGTGCTTCAGGCAGCTTCCCTTACTTCAGATAATCGGGAATCGTCAGTCCCTGCTCTTCATAATATTTCAGAGCGCCGGGATGCAGGTCACTGGGAATACCGGAAAGGGCATCCTCAAGGCTCATGTAGTTGGCCTTGGAGTTGATCTCCTGAATCTCTCCCAGATGCTCATAAATGGACTTGGTCAGCGCATAGATCTCATCCTCGGAGAAGCTGTCCAGGCAGACCAGCATGCACTTGACCGCCACAGAGGTAATCTCGTGGCCCAGGTTATACTCATCGGTCTCGGTGGTGAAGGCGGAATAGTACGGATAATCCTTTACCAGGATATCCAGATGCTCCTGGTCAATGGTCAGGACCTCGATCTTACCGGTGAGGGAAAGCTCCTGAACGTTGCCGTTGGGATAGCCGGAGCAGAGGAACATTCCGTCGAAGGTGCCGTCCTGAACACCGTTCTTGGCCGTCGCCTGGTCGGCGAAGGTCTCGTTGATGTCATCATAGGTCATGCCGTAGGCGCCGAGAATCTGGCGCGCGGCAACTTCGTAGCCGGAGCCGACAGCGCCGACGCAGATGTTCTTACCGGCCATATCGGCAACGGAGCTGATCCCCGCGTCCTTGCGCACAACGATCTGAACCATTTCCGGATAGCAGGCTGTAACGGCCTGGAAGTTCGTGATCGCGCTGCCGTCAAACAGCTCAACGCCCTGGTGGGCATAGCTGTAAACATCCGACTGGATCATGGCAAACTCGTTCTCCTTGGAGCCCAGCAGACGGGCATTCTCCGTGGAGCCGCCGGTGGCGTTGACCGTCAGGTTGGCGCCAGTGACGTTATTCACGACCGTGCAGACGGCATTGCCGAACGCATAGTAGTTGCCGGTGGCGCTGCCGGTTCCCATCAAATAGGATCCGGTAAAGCTCGGCGCTTCTTCCGCAGCGGCTTCTTCCGCGGCGGGGGCTTCGGCGGACTCTTCCGCGGGAGCTTCAGCTTCTTCTGCCGGGGCCTCTTCTGCTTCGGGTGCTTCAGCTGCTTCCGCCGGTGCCTCTGATGCTTCCGGAGCCGGAGTGGCAGACGGTGCGGGCGTGCTTGCCGGCGCGCTGCTTCCGCAGGCGGCCAGAGCAAGGATCATCGTCAATGCAAGGACAAGTGCGAGGATCTTTTTCATTTTCATCTCAATCCTTTCTTCTGATTCATCCGGGCAGGCATCTCAACAGAATCGGTCCTGCCCTGCTGCCGTTCTATAATACAGACAAAACCACCGTTTTGTCAATAAAAATTCACTGGTCCGGGATTCGGTTTTCCGGAACACAGGGGAAAAACCGCAGAGAAGCCTGAACTGGCTTCTTTTTTTCGTGGTTGCTTCTGAAGCCCCCTGCATGCTTACCTGGTGAACCAGCCTTCGGCATCCTGATGCACCTGAACCAGGGAATCGGCATCCACATAGACCATATGGCCGGAGGGGTAATAGGTGAAGGACAGATTGTCCTGGAGTGCGTCGTTGATGAACACGTGGTCATACACCCACTCCGCAGCATAGAACGGGGTCGCGGCATCATAATAGCCGCACAGCACCCAGACCTTCATAAAGGGATTTCTTCATGTGGTAATACCTCACTTTTAGATAATTGATTGTAAATGATAACTGTTGCCCAAATATATGTAGGCTCCGTGGCCAAAAGCCGATTCATAATCTACATTAACTGGGGGAATAACTGGTGGAATTGTGCAATTACAAATTGTTACAGTCGTTAAGATACTCTATGCAACAAGCACCCGCTCCTTCATGATTGTATCATAAAAGTCGCTGCTTTTGCATGATCAGCGCCTATATTCATACATCAGCTTATCGTATACTCTATCCCCGACTGTGATGGCATTCTTCTCCGTGCAGAGGAACTGCATTCCTGCCTTCTCAAGCAACTTGCGTGATCCGATGTTCTCTGCGGCGCACCATGCCGTCACGCAGGAAATTCCCTCATTTTCCGTCAGGTACTCCAGCACTTTTTTCAGCGCCTCGGTCGCAAGACCTCGCCCCTGCCAACCCTGCACAACACTGAAGCCAATCTCAATCTGGTCGTCTTTATAATCATAGGCTCCAATTGTTCCGACGATCACATCATCAATATCCATGATCCACGAATAGGTATGATCATCTTCATAGCTGTCGATAAACCCGCGCACGGTTTCCCGCGCCATTTCCAAGGTCGCGTAAGGATTCCAGCCGGAGTACGCATACATCGCCGGATCTTTCCCCAGATACCGGTGCAGGTCATCCGCATCCTCCGGGCGGTATCTGCGCAGGATCATACGTTCCGTCCACAGTTCAACGGTTCCGTGCATTTCGATTTCCTCTATGGAAACGATCTGCGAATTGTAAATCAGGCAATCTTCAATGAAAATGCCGTCTTCCTCGCCGCCATATTCGCATTCCAGGAAACTGCTGTTTCCATATTCCGCCATGCCCGCGAAGGTTTCTCCCCATTTGTCCGTGATGCGGACATGCTTCCCATCGTATTTTGCCAAATCCATCGTCAATTCAAATCCGTATCCGGCTCTGCCGCCATCGGGTAGGGGGACCCATCTTCGATGATTTCGAACATTCGAGGGCTTCCGTCACCTTTTCTTCCCCCTGCTGTTGCGACAACAGAATTATGGAGCAGGTTAATGATGCTGACAAGAGCCGGCACATCAATGCCAAATACCTCCTGAATGTCATAGCTGTTAAAGGGCTCGGTATTGACCAGATCCGTCACCTCAATATCGCCGTTCACACGAACGTAATCGATGACGGTTTTCACAAACTCCTGCTGCCTGGCGTTCAGGCGATTCCCGCTCAGGTATTCCCCGAATTTTTCATTCACGGCCTCCTGGCTCAAACCGACAAGGCTCCGCACAAAGGCAGCAAGGTTATCGATCTCCGTGGTTTCTTCATATTCGTTTCTGGTGCCAAGATCATGCCACAGGATCTGTTCCAACTGCTGAAGATCTTCATAACTGATGGGCTCAAGATTCCTGATTTTCTGAACAACTTCGCTGTCACTGTTCTCGGCAAGATAATCCAGAACTTTTTCACGATATGTACGTATATCAATGACGGTATCTTCCGGTGTATAATCGCTCTCCGTGATATGATCCGTGATGTCGATCTCATACTTCCCTTTTCCCCGGCTGTCAAGGAACTGCATCAGATCACGGACAGCTTCACGAAGCTGCTCCAGCTCCGGAACAGACGGCGCCATCCAGAATGGATCCCCGGCGAGTTTCTTCAGCTCATTTGCTTTCGCCAAGACCTTCGGAACCGAAGCTTTCTCCTGCAGCAGGTATTTTGCAATGAGACGTACCTTCTTCACATGTGCGCCGGCGCTCTTCACCGTGCCGGAAGCCAGCAAATCAAGCTCAATGTAAAACATACGCACATCGAAGGCAACGGCCAGCGGATCCCCCGCCACACCACTGTCCAACAACGGAGAAAGAACAGTTTTCGCCTGATGAACCATCAGCGGTGAAAGAGAAGTCCAAACCTGTCTGTCGCAAAACTGATCCACATACTGCATCGCCTGCCGGACCTGAATTCGTCCGGCATTCGCCTTTATTTTCAGTACTTCCTGGAACAGTTCATCCTTCATTCTGTCATAAAAAGCGTGATACCAGGGGTCTTCCTGATACTCGATCCGCTGCAGTTCATATAGGAGGTCAAGCTTCACCTGGAACAGACGCATGGACAGGGAAATCTGTTCCTGGCCCCTGTTTCCGTCCGGATGCTCACCAAAATATTCAAAATTCCCACAGTAATCAAAAATCTGGAATCCGCTCTTATTTCTCCCGGGGCCATAGACATTCTCACACAGCCGTGTTCCCCGACCGATCATCTGCATAAACTTGATCTTCGAGCGAACTTTCTTAAAGAATACCAGATTCAGAATCGCCGGAATATCAACGCCCGTATCCAGCATATCCACAGAAACCGCAATCCGGAATTCCGGGTCTTCATCGAACTTGATAATGAGATCCTCGCCGTATTTCACGGAGTAGTCAACCAGCTGGCAGGTATTCGCCGGATACGAGGGATAAAGATCATGAAAGCAATCCACAATCATCTGGGCATGCTCATGATTGTAGGCAAAGATGATGGTCTTGCCCATGGTCTCGCCGCCATCCACACGGTAGCCCCACTGCATCAATTCTTCCAGAACACGCTTACAGGTATTGATGTTATAAAGAGTCGTAAAAATCTCACTCCCGGAAATCGAGAAATCCGGTGAAGGCGTCTGCCCCAGGAGATAATCATGCAGCTGCTCTTGCTGTTCAGGGGTCAGCTTGCCATATTCGATGCCGTCATGCAGCAATTCCGATGTGCGATTGATCACATGATAGCCGACAAGATATTTATCCTGTATTGCCTGTTCCAGGCCATAATCATAATTGGGCACACCGGTCTCGCAGCCAAAGATCCGATAAGTATTCGCGTCCACTTCATCTCTCGGGGTTGCGGTCAGGCCGATGAGAAAGCTGTCAAAATAGGCAAAGATGGACCCATAGCGATTGAAGATGCTGCGGTGGGCCTCGTCAATGATGATCAGGTCAAATCGCCCGGTCGTAAAACGCTTATCCTCCGCATCAATATAATTGATCATGGTCTGGTAGGTACAGAACATGAGTCTTGCATTATAATCCTTCGGGCCCGGTGCGGACAGCTCACAGATGCTCATATCAGGGAGCAGTTTTTCAAAGTTGCGCTTCGCCTGATTCACCAGCGCCGTCCGATCCGCAAGGAACAGAACGGTCTTCACCCATCCGGCCTTCGCCATAACATCCACCAGAGAAATTGCGAGACGGGTCTTCCCCGTACCGGTAGCCATGACGACCAGGCCGCGCCGGTGGTTCTGGTTCAACCATTCACAGATGTTCGTGATCGCCATCCGCTGGTAATATCTGCCCGTAATCTCCGGATTGATCTGAGGATCCACCAGAGGCGCACGGTTCCGGCGCTGCAGCATCCTTTCCAGCTCTTCCAGAGAGTGGAAGGCCATCACATCACGATCCGGGTAGAGTCCATCGATGATCCGTGTCGTATAGCCGTTTGTATAATACATGATCGGCTTATAGCCATAGATCTTTTTCAGGCACTCGGCATAGAGGTCCACCTGATGTCTGCCCTTCTCAGGGGAAACGGAAGTTTTCTTGACCTCAACGATTGCCAGAGGCTTCGCATCACGCCCGGTGAGAACATAATCACAGTATCCCAGACCGGTTGGATTCGGCATGCCCTGTACTTCTATCTCAATGCAGGCTTTGCCCGGAAGGATCACGTTCTCCTGGTCGAGGATCTCCCACCCGGCTTCGCGAAGATACAGGTCCACATACAGCCTGCGGGTCTCAGCCTCGCTCATGTAAGGCGGTCTCTGATAGGTGTCGCCGGTCCCGCTCTCCTTGGCCGCGATCAGGCCGATTAAATAGCTGATATTCGAGAGCGAAAGGGCGGCTTCCTTTTTGCGAATATGCCGGCCGTGAGCGGCATTCATACCGGAGATCCGGACATAATGCAAGGAATTCAGCACATCGGAGTCGCCCACATACGCCCGAATGGTCTGACTGTCCAACAGTTCGAGCATGGTGGCCTGAGACGGCTTTTCTTCTCCCGCCTTTTCAAATATATAGTCAATCGCAGAGGCCAACAGTTCCCGGCATAAGCGGGCCTGTTCCTCCGGAATCTTTTCATTGGCGGCAAGCTGCAAATCATGCTGCAACTGATGAAGCGTCATCAATACGCCCCCTATCTCAAGAAGTGGGAAACTAAGTACGCAAGAAGTAGAAGCGATCAGCCGAAATACTGTTGCATCAAGCTGTCAAAGAGAAGCTGTGTTTCATCCAGGGACTTCTGAATAGCAGATTTGGATTTGTCGATCTGTGAGACGAAAACTACAAACTTGCTCTGCAAATCTATAGGTGGCAGATACACGAGTATCTGCTTTAGCTTAGTTACATTTATTCCTGCCATTATTGCCCCTGAACTAACCAGTTCTATCTGGTGCTGAACATCACCACTATAATGCAGCTGACGCATCATAAATTCAGGTAAAGCTTTCGTATTATCTAGTCGAATTCTTAATACATCAGAATGTATAATCCCATCTTCAATAGTTGCGGGAAAGACAGCACACCGTCCAACATTCCCCTTTCGAGACATGGCAATATCACCGGGTATTATAGAATACGAGTCAAGCTCTTTAGCCTTTTCCACAGTCACAAAATGCGTTGGTAAAGTCCTAAACTCAGAATTTATCTGAGGAATTTCCCAAATCGCCACGCCTTCCTCAGTATACTCATCTTTTCCTAGTTGGGTTCCAAAGGGGCCACACTTTATATCATCAGAATTAGTACAAACATCCACTAGCTTGCATTTTTCCCATTTACAAGCAGGATCTGCCAAATCTCCAAACATCTCGACAAATCGGGCTTTGATGAGATCATCAAACGCGGAAAGTTCCTGCTTTCTCTTCTCTATTAAACTATGGACCTTGTCTAATAAATCAGCAACCTCAATTTGTTCTGTGATTGACGGAACAGGCACTTCAACTTTCCGAACCATTTCGCTGTTTAAATTGTTGACAACGCCACCCACAGCCATCATTTTGAATTTTTCGTAGGTGGGCTTTGCACTTAGACAGTAATACAAAAAGCGCTTATCAAATAATCCTCCGTTATCGCGAAGGACAAGCCAACCGTCATGAATACACCCGTCGATTTTTAAAATATATGGTCTTCCAAAGCTCATGGAGTTTGAAAGAAGAAAATCGCCTGGCTGAACATACCTCGATTTTTTCGCCCCCTCGGGTATAATCTTTTGCGCGGTTGAAGTTATATACATTGAATCAGATGTATCGCCGATCTTTATCCAGTTGATACCATCTAGGTTGTCGGTAATATAGTCATCTATAGGCCGCGGTGATCCTCCTCGTTCTACTGTGCAGATATCGCCGATCTTTTTATACTCCCAACTTAATCTCATCCTATCATCCCCACAAATGTCAATTTGACTGACTGAGCATCACTTTCAGCTCTGCCAGCTCTTTCTGGATCTGTACTTCCAGATCATCGATCTTCTGCAGGATCTCACTTGTGGGAGGATATTCCACGGGCACATATTCCGTCTTTTTATACTTGTTGATCGAGAGATCATAAGCATTGTCAACAATCTCCTGCTTGGGTACAAAGAAACTCTGCTCCGTGCGTTCCCGCGTCTTTTCATTCTCCAAATTCCGATACCGGGCAATGATATCCGGAATATCGCTCTGCTGCAGAGGCGTGCGCTTGTCATCCAGGCTGAAGCCATCCGACTTCATATCATAGAACCAAACCTGATCGGTACCACCGCTGTTCGTCTTGGTAAAAATCAGAATCGCCGTTGAAACTCCGGCATAGGGCTTAAACACGCCGGAGGGCATGGAGATGACCGCGTGAAGCTGCTGGTTCTCCACCAATTCCTTTCGCAAAGCTTTGTGCGCCGTACTGCTGCCGAACAGCACGCCATCCGGTACGATCGAGGCGCAGCGGCCGCCGACCTTCAGCATCTTGATAAACAGCGCCAGAAACAGAAGCTCTGTCTTTTTGGTCTTGCAGAGCGCCAGGAGATCCTTGCTGATCTCTTCCTGGAAGACGCTCCCGGTAAAGGGCGGGTTTGCCATGATCAGGGTATAGGCATCACGCTCGGTGTTATCGGATGAAAGAGAATCCTGGTAGATGATATTCGGGTCCTCAACACCGTGCAGCATCATGTTCATGGCGCCGATTCGAAGCATGGACTGATCCGTATCAAAACCGGAAAACATCTCTTTCTTGAAATATTTCAGATTATCCGCCTTCATGAGCTCCCGGCTCTGGTGCTCACTGACATACACCGCGCTGGAGAGCAGAAAGCCCGCGCTGCCCATTGCCGGATCCAGCACCTTGTCCCGCAGCGTCGGCTGCATGAGTTCGACCATCATATTGATGATATGACGAGGTGTACGGAACTGGCCGTTCTCCCCGGCGGCCGCGATCTTGCCAAGAAGATACTCGTAAACATCGCCCATGATGTCCTTGTTGTTCATGTCCATGCTGTCCAGATCATCCACGACCTTGGTCAAGACTCGTGCCGTCGGGATCAGGAACACCGTATCTTTCATATACCGGCTGAAAGCGGTATCCTTCCCCTCTCCGATTCCTTTGATGAAGGGAAAAACGTAGTTCTGGACATTGGAAAACATTTCACCGGGCTCGTAATTGTGGAAAACACTCCAACGAAGATTTTTATAGTCCGTTTCCACACGTGGATTCTCACTGATGACGCAGATTCCGTCGCCGAAAACCTTCGACTTCAAAGGGACGCCGAGGATTGCAGCATTTGCCTCTGCTTTCAGCTGGTTATCGTCAAGGAGCTTCATAAACATCAGATACGTAATCTGTTCCAGAACCGTGATGGGACTGGTAATGCCCGCTGTCCAAAGCGTATCCCAAATCGAGTCAACCTTGTTTCTCAATTCGCCGGTAATCATGCAGCTTGCCTCCACATTTGCCAAAATGTATAGAATGGCCAATTTAAGATGTTATTATACCACAGATCGCTGGTTAGATGCAACAAAAATGCCTCCGGATAACCGAAGCGCCCTGCCAAGTCGACAGGGCGCTTCGGTTACCATTCAATTGTCTCTTCGAGCTGCTTGCTGATGTCGCGTCCACCGTACATGATCCGTGCAATAGAAACTGTTTCATTCTTCACGGTATAGAAGCCGAGATAGTTCTTGACTGGCATAAAGCGGACACCCTGACTGTACCAAGGCTCATCCTTCGCCATACAAGCTCCTCATCTCCGCTTCAACCGCATCAGCGGAAATAACACGGCCGGCGGCAATATCGTCCATGCCTTTCTGCAGTTCCAGATCGAACTGTTCCTTCGTCATGCTGCCGATTGCTAAAGGTTGGGAGGCAGGAATCTTCATATCAAACGGAATTCCACGCTGCATAACGATCTGCTTTAAAAACATGCCGATTGCATTGGACATGGGGATGCCAAGCTGATTCAGGATTGCTTCCGCCTGTTCTTTTGTTTCAGGATCAACACGAGTGAATACATTCGCTGTTCTTGTTGCTGTTCTTGCCATAAGACGCACCTCGCTTTTCGGATTTCCGGGTATAGTATAGCACGTTTGCTTGCTAAAAGAATTCTTTTAGCGATCAAGTTATCACTGCCGTTTTTGGCCGATCAGTTCGAGGCGGTCACGATCCGCATGCGTCTTTAAATACTCTCTGCAGCTGCTCATCACCTGTTTCAGCCGGTCCTCGTCCTCAGACCGGCACATGATCCCGATTTCGAGCATCGGCGCGTCCGTGATTCGGATCTGGCGCATTCCTTCACCGGCATCCAGCAGGCTGATGGAGGAGATGACAGCTTCGTTCATCATGCACATCGCGTCCGCCTGATCGGGATGTTCAAATTCGAGAATTTCGCTGTCCGGACAGCTGGCGGAAAACAGGTTTTTCATTTTTCTTCTGTTCCGGTGCCGGGGATTCAGTTTCGGCAGGAGTATTGTGTGCCCGTTCAGTTCTTCCGCTTTTATCGAATTCTTTTCCGCCAGAGGATGCTGGTCTGAGGCAATGACCGTGTTGTATGCCTGAAAAACCGGCATACAGAACACGCCGTCGTCCGCTTCCTGTATTTCACCGAGCATGATCAGATCGGCGGTATGGCTGTGCAGAAGAGAACAGGAATCGGTGAACCTGCAGGATGTGAAAGAGAAGGAGATATACGGATATTCCCGCTTCAGCGCATTGCATACATGGGTGACCTGCTTCTTGATATAGCCGTAGGTACCGACCCGGATCAGACGGCGCATGCTGTCGGTGCTTCCGGCGTTGATTACCGCGGCTTTGTATTCCCGGACGATTTTTCTGGTCTCTCTGTAAAAGACTTCCCCCTGTTCGGTAAGCGTAATCCCGTAAGCAGAGCGGACAAAGATCGGAAAACCAAGCTCGGCTTCCATTGCGGTCACCTGCCGCGTCAGCGTCGATGTGGTGACAAAACACTGTCCGGCCGCTTTTTTAAAGCTCTTCTGCTGTACGAGTACATCCAGCAGTTCCAGCTGATTCATATCCATCTGTTTCACCCTCTGACGAACATCTGTATAGACAAGATACCGCATTATAACAAATTGCACAGGGATTTGCAAGACATGCAAATCCCTGACAATATGATGTCATGTTATAATCATAGTAACCCAAACGGGAAAATATATTTTAGGAGGAATGCTGTATGAACATTTCGCGCAGAGACTTTCTGAAAGGAAGCGCCGCAGGTGCGCTGGGCCTTGCCGCAACTTCTCTTCTGGGTCAGGGCGCTGCCTTTGCGGATGAGGAAAAAGCCGCACCGGAAGCCGTTAACGCCTACAAGGTGCTGTCGGAGCTGAATCCGCAGGATTACAATTTCCGCGATAAGGACTCCGATCTCGCGGCAGTGTTCAGCCCCTGGAAGTTCGGTGGGCTGAATCTGAACCACCGCATGGTGAAGTCGGCGGCAGGCTCCGACACCCAGGTCGGCAGCGAGCAAGAAGCGGTCGATTACTATGCCGCATTCGCCAGAGGCGGCGTCGAGATGATCTGGGTCGAGGACTTTCTGCGCTTCCATGACAACTTCCCGAGCGGGCGCGCGATCGCGATCGAAGATTCCCATGTTAAGGCCGTGGTCGACGGCGTGCATGCCGCGGGCGGCTACATCGGCTATCAGCTCAGCTGCATGGGCCGCTCCTTCAGCGGTTTTGACGCTGCGACCGCTCCGCAGTACGCCTCTGCCTTCGCGGAGCACCTCACCCGCGAAGAGATCGATCTCCTGAAGGCCGACTTCATCAACGGCGCGAAGAAGATGCAGGACCTCGGCTTCGACGCGGTGGAGATCAATGCCGCCGGCAACAACATTGGCCAGGCCTTTTTCTCCCGCCAGAGGAACCACCGTGACGACGAATACGGTCCCCAGAGTTTTGAAAACCGGGCCCGCTTCGTCGGCGAGATCATCACCGGGATCAAGGAAGTCTGCGGCAAGGACTTCCCCGTGCAGGTTCTGTTCAACGGCATTGAGGAAAACGACATTGATATCGGCCAGTCTGATCTCTCCACCACCGTGGAGGAGAACTGCAAGATCTGCAAGTCTCTCGAGGAATTCGGCGCAGATTCTCTCCATGTCCGTCTCGGTGTGTTCCGCATGCACGTCTGTCAGTTTGCTTCCGACCTCTTCTTTACGGGCAACGGCATCATCGGCACCACGGCAAACGGTACGCGCTTTGACTTCTCCCGCCATTTTGAAGGCAAACTTCTCGCTAACCACGATGCCTACGGCATGATGCTCAAGGTCGCCCAGGAAATCAAGCAGGCTGTCACCATTCCCGTCGGAACCGTCACCTGCATGAACCCGGCCTACGCGCCCAAGTTCTTCAACGACGCGATCGCCAATGGCATGTGCGACTTCTTCCTCATGAACCGCCCGCTCACGGTCGACACCGAATACGTCAACAAACTCCGTGAGGGACGCCTTGACGAGATTGCGCCCTGCACGCGCTGCATGCACTGCCACTTCGACTATAACGAGGAAGGCAAGACCTATGAGCACTGTCGTGTCAACGCCGCGACCCAGAGAGCCTGGCGTGACGCGATGCCGGAAGGCCCGACCCCGCTGCCCGCGGATGGTGACAAAAAGGTCATGGTCATCGGCGGCGGCCCGGCAGGTATGGAAGCCGCGAGAATCGCCGCACAGCGCGGGTACGACGTGACCCTGTACGAGAAGAAGGGCTTCCTGGGCGGCCTGCTCCCCTTCGCCTATGCCATTAAGGGCCCGCATGAGAATCTGGAAGATCTCCGTCAGTATCTGATCCGCCAGCAGGAACTCAAAGGCGTCAAGGTCGTCACCGGCACCGAAGTGACCAGAGAGATGATCGAAAAAGAAGCTCCGGATTATGTGGTTCTGGCAGTGGGCGGCGTCCGTCCCGAGCTGGAGTTTGAGTCCGTCGGCGCAACCAGTGTCATTTCGCTCGACGACATCGCCTCCAAACCCGTCGGCGACAAGGTAACGATCCTCGGTGGCAATGCTCAGGCGGTAGATGCTGCCCAGTATCTGATCGCCCAGGGCAAACACGTCACGATGGTTTCTCCGGATCCCACGGACAAGCTCGATAAGGGCCAGTCCTCCTGGGTCAAACAGTTCACGGTTCCGATGCTCTATGCCAATGGCACCCGCCTTTGGCCGAACGCCTCCCTTAAGGAAGTCCGCGACGGCGCCGTTGTCGTCGACGGTGAGACCGGCTGTGACATCGTGGTTGAGTGCGACACGGTCATCGACGCCCGTGACATGCTCCCGAATACCGCTCTTATCGATGGTCTGGGCATTCCGTGCACGGCGGTCGGCGACTGCAGCGCTCCGTTCAATATTGCGGAAGCCATTGCTGCCGGTAACCTCGCGGCCAGAAAGATCTGATTTCACGTAACATCTGACAGGTTCCATAAAACAGACTCGCGCCCCTGGAAACAACTCCAGGGGCGTTTTTTACATATGCACAGCGCCCTGCCGCCACCATCGATTGGTGAGGCAGGACGCTGTTTCTGTTCCTGTTCGGAAATTGATTATTGTCAGAGCGTTGCTTACTTGCTCTCCAGCGCATCGGCCAGCTTGCCCATCATGTGGACGGAGCCGTAGAGCCAGATGACCGCCTGCTGTCCGGCGTTGTCCTGCTGCGCATCGAGGGTTTCGTTGTCCTTCATCATGTCTTCGATGCTGGAGACAGCCGCGCTGTCATGGCTCAGCAGTTTTGCGAGTGCCGCGGTCATCTTGCAAAGCCAGCGTGCGCCGTTTGCCAGCTGGTCGTCCGCGGTAACCGTGGCTTCCTCATCCTCGGCAAACTGAGTCAGGCCTGCTTCCACCTGCTGGATCATTTCTTCCGAGGTGCAGCGCTCTTCGGTCAGAAGGGCCATCACTCTCACAGACTGATAAAGTGCATTTACAGCCTGGCCTTTGCCAGTAGTCATTTCTTCATTCTGTGCAAGGTGGCAATCCGCTCATGTAACTCTTCTTCACAGACTATCTGTCATCCCCCAAAAACCTGTTAGCAGGCGCCCTTCCGTTTTTTGTTGTCTTTTTTGAATTGTAACTTATTTTACGTTACAAATCCATTTTTTTCATATCAAAAAGTGATGATAATTGTTTAGGCAATTCGAATCACAACTTTTTATTATGATTAGCCGCGCACTTCCAGATCGCCATTGGATGATTTTTGAGTCTGGCAACGATTGCTTCGTCATCGAAAAGTAATTCCGGTCTATAGTCGCCTGCAATGAACCAATCCATATATGACTTTTCTGTATCTGTTAGATCCATTAGCTCCTTGAGATATGTCTTTATCTCTGTTTTATACTGTTCCAGTTCAAAGTGATCCCTTCCTTCCATACGAGTGAGGACCGGGAACAGATCACGTCGTATTTTTGCAAACGTCAGGCTGTCAATCGCTGAAGTGTCAAACGTTCGGTTTACTGTTTCTGCAGATATCGTTGCATAAAATACGATAGCTTTACGCAAAAGATCATGATCTACTGCAAAAAGGTTACTGGTTACAAGATTGTGGAAATCATATAAGTCACGTGCAGCCGCACGGCTTAAAAGTGCATTTGCCTTCGCAGCAAATATCTCCAGAGGATGAACCGTCAACAAGTCCATCGGCCCATCAAACGCATCTGTCAGGATCGGCCGATATTCCGGTTCAAAGATATGAGCACGCAAAGAGTAATTCAGTTCGATTTTTATCATGTCCCGGTTTCCACCAGAATTCTGATACTGGTAGTGAAAGGCATCGAGACTATGACTGAATCTGGAATTCGGTGCCAGCTCATATCCTTCATCTTCCATAATGTTCTTTATTGTCTCCCTGACCTTTTCGCGTTCTGACAACATATGTTCACGGCTATCGTTTGGGACATAGTCCATATCAATATCCACGGACAGTCTTGGTAGAGAAAAGATCGTAAGGTTTATTGCCGTGCCGCCTTTCAGAACCAGGTGCTTGTTCAGCAAACCGTCCTGCTGAAAATATTCCAGAACCTTCTTTAACCGCAGTACTTTTTCAAATGTATCCCTCTGAAATCCATATTCTGCAGCTGATTCCGCCATTTCTCTTTTGCTATACATCGGCATCTAACTCACCTCCGTTCTTCGCATCAAAAATATAACCTGGTACCACAAGATTCCATTCTGAATTAAATGTCCCATCTGGATGGTCGCTTGATAAATACCTGGTACTTTTTCCAGCCCTGATTTTACACAGAGAAAAGAACTCGCTGGTCAAACCCAGTTCCTGTTTCATTTGTCCAAATATGAATCCTGCTTTTTGATAAAGGAACTGGTTCTCATACAATTCGAGATAGTGCACCAATTTTGCCTCGTTCAGACGTTTTACGCTTTGTATTCCGGCAATGACCTCTTCCATTCCGGCAATTTTGTCCATGTCCTTTATGCTGTCAAGAATTGTCCGCTCCTTATCTGTTACACGAATATTCCCGCTGAATTTAACATTCTCAACGCCCTCCAGGAAATTTGTCTTTACATACCGATACGTGTATCCATCAAAGGAAAAGCTGTTAAAGGAGGTTTCTGACGCAACATATACTTCATAGAACACCTGATCAGTAATTCCGTAATATTCCATTGCTGTATGATGTGTAACATAAGACGACGGTGTTATCGCACTTGCAATTTGATATCGGTTAGCCACAGGTGCATCTGTTTCACCACTGATACAGGTATACAGATTC
>JAGAFT010000043.1 GCA_017627975.1 Oscillospiraceae bacterium | reverse complement strand
CCCGACTGCGGCGGGACCAGGCTCAGCAAAAAGGTACGTTCATCCACGCTGGCCGGTATCAATCTGGCAGAAGCCACGGCCATGACACTGGATGCTCTGATCCCCTGGGTGAAAGCCGTGCCCGGGACCCTGCCGGAGGAGATGCGCCCCATGGCCGAGAGCATCATCCAGTCCTTCCTGGACAACGCCAGACGTCTGAAGGACCTGGGACTCGGATATCTTTCCCTGGACCGGGCCAGCAGCACGCTCTCCACCGGGGAACGTCAGCGGGTCCAGCTGGCCAGAGCGGTCCGGAACGAGACCACCGGGGTCCTCTATGTGCTGGATGAACCGAGCATCGGCCTGCACCCTTCCAACATCGAAGGCTTGATGGAGGTGGTGGACAGTCTGATCGCCGACGGAAACTCCGTTGTCCTGGTGGACCACGACGTACGGGTGCTCAAGCGGGCAGACCATATGATCGAGATGGGGCCGCTGGCCGGAAAGGACGGCGGCAGCGTCATTGCCCAGGGAACGGTTGACGAGGTGGCCAGGACTCCCGGGTCCAGAATCGCGGGCTTCATCACCGAAGAGGAGCCGGTCCTGACCCGGAAGCGGACGCCGCGGGAACGTCTCTTTGAAAAGGGAACGATCCGCATGGCGACGGACCCAATCCACACCGTGCATGCCCTGGATGTCAAACTCCCGCGGGGCCGCCTGACAGCGGTGACCGGGGTCTCGGGATCCGGCAAGACCACCATGATTCTCGAGAGCCTGATCCCGGCGCTGAACGCCCATGCAAACGGAGAGAAGCTGCCGATGCATGTGCGCGCGGTCGAAGCGGACGGCATCATCCGGGCAAACCTCATCGATGCCTCACCCATCGGCATCAACATCCGCTCCACCGTGGCGACCTACAGCGGCGTGCTGGACGAGCTGCGCAAGCTCTACGCCGGAACGGACGAGGCGAAGCGCCGGAAACTGAATGCCGGGGCCTTCTCGTACAACACCGGCTCGCTGCGCTGCCCGACCTGTGACGGGACGGGACAGATTTCCCTGGACGTGCAGTTCCTGCCGGATGTGACGATCACCTGCCCGGACTGCCGCGGCGGACGCTACGGCGCGGAGGCGAAGGACCTGCTCTGGAAGCCGAAGCACGGGGAGCGGGCATACTCCCTGCCGGAGCTGATGGCCATGACCCTAAGCGAGGCCATCGAGGTGTTTTCCGGCAACAGGAAAATCCGGGAGAAGCTCGAGGTGCTGCAAAGCCTCGGCCTGGGATATCTGACGCTGGGGGAGGATACCCCGGCTCTCTCCGGCGGTGAGGCACAGCGCCTGAAGCTTGCCTCCGAGATGGGGAAGACCCAGGAAGACTCGGTTTTCGTCTTTGACGAACCCACCATCGGTCTGCATCCGCTGGACGTGCAGGTGCTGCTGGGGGTGTTCAACCGCCTGGTAGAGGCCGGAGCCACGGTGGTCGTGATTGAGCATGACCTGGATCTGATCGGAAATGCGGATTACATCATCGATCTGGGACCCGGCGGCGGAGAGCAGGGCGGCCGGATCGTTGCCTGCGGCACGCCGGAGGAGATTGCCGCAAATCCGGACAGTGTGACCGGGAAATATCTTCGCGAAGTGCTGAAGGAGGCGGAGAGACCGACCGCCTGAGCGGCAGCTCCCGGATACGGCAGATCATACAGAAAACGAAAGACAGCAGATTGACCCTGTGGCTGACGCAGCCTGCCCGCGGAACCGGGCAAGGCGCAGCCGGAGCAATCTGCTGTCAAAGTGTTTCTGAGGACCGTCGAAAGCCCGTCAGAGGGCAAAGCGGCGGCAGTATTCCTCGTAAGCCTCCCGGAATTCCGGCGTTTCCTTTTCCTGAAGGGCGTGTACATAGGTATGGGTACGGAAGGCATCCCCGGAAAGCTCGATCATCGCGACAGCGATGTTGGAGCAGTGATCCGAGACGCGCTCGCAGTTCGTGACGATGTCGTTGAATACAAAGCCCTGCTTGATCGTGCAGATCCCCTGCTGAAGCCGCTCCACGTGGTTGAGCTTCATCTGGTCGCAGAGTTCGTCCACAACCTCTTCCAAAGGCTCGACACGGCCGGCGAGGGGCAGGTCCTCCTCGCAGAAGGCCGTCATCGTCATGCTGACAATCTGACGGACCGCGGCAAAGAGCACATCCAGCTCTCTATGCGCGTTGGGGGAAAAGGAAAGCCCCTTTTCATGCAGCTCCCTGGCGCTCTCGGCCAGGTTCAGGGCGTGGTCGGAAATGCGCTCAAAGTCGGAAAGCGTGTGGAGATACTTGCTTACTTCCTCGTTCTGCTGGACCGTCATCTCACGCCCGGTGACCCGGATCAGATAGGTGCCGAGAGAGTCTTCGTAGGTATCACCGTCATCTTCCAGCTTTTTCACCTGCTCAAATCCCTCTTCGCTGTAGTCGAAGATGAGGGACAGGGCGGAGAGAAGCGACTTCTCGGAGACCTGGGACATGTCGTTGATGGTGAGCTTGGACTGTTCGATGGCAAGGGCCGGATAGGCCAGGAAACGCTCCTCCAGCTGGATGACGGGGGCATCTTTCTCTTCCGGACGATCGGGCACCAGAGCAGAGACAAGGGTCTCGATCACATTGGTGAAGGGCAGCAGAAGCACGACCATGATAAAACGCAGAACGGAGTTGACCGCGGCGAGGGAAAAGGGATTCATTACCCTGTTCATGAACGGAAAATGGAAAACGCCGTTCGCGGCATAGAAAAGACAGGCGCACACCACCACGCCGAAACCGGTGGCAACCGGATAGACCAGCGCGGCCCTGCGGCCCTCCACATTCGCGCCGATGGCCGAGAACAGAACCGGGGCCGAAGCGCCGAAGGCAATTCCCAGCAGAAGAGGAAGGGAGGCCTCAAAGCTCATGGCGCCCGTGACGCTCAGCGCCTGGACAATACCGACCGCGGCGGAGGCGGACTGGAGCAGAGCGGTAAAGAGCGTGCCGACCAGGATGCCGATCACGGGGTGCGACATCTTCGTCAGCGCATCGGTAAACCACGCCATGCGGCCAAGCCCTTCCACGGAGGAGGACATGACGCTCATTCCGGTCATCAATACGGCGAAGCCCATGAGAATGTCCCCGATATAGCGGGAGGCCTTCTTTTTCGCGAACATGCGCAGGCCAATCCCCGCGACAGCGACGAGCCCTGTCAGCGTGGCGGTGGAAATCAGCTCCGCCACGCCGCCGGCGCCGTCAAGATAGCTCAGACAGATGACCCAGCCGGTGATGCTCGTGCCGAGGATTGCGCCGAGAATAACACCGATTCCCTGACGCACCTTCATCATGCCGGCGTTTACAAAACCGACCGTCATGACCGCGGTAGCGCAGGAGGATTGAATGACAGCCGTGACACCGGTACCCAGCAGAACGCCGCGGAATGTGGTACTGGACAGACGGTAAAGGATCGGTTCAAGCCTGCTGCCGGATACTTTCTTCAGTCCGTCGCCCATGAGGCCCATGCCGAAAAGGAACATGGCCACACCGGTCAGCAGAGAGAAAATTTCAGAAATACTCAACTAATCACCTAATTTTATTTATCATTTTTAATATCCTGCATAGCAGGAACGCTGCCCATCCGGGGGATTTATTCACGAGCTTATCTCGCGTTATACGTTTCGATCGCGACTTTCAGGATGTCGATGGCGCGGGCGATGTCCGGCGCGTTGATGGTATAGGCCAGACGGACTTCGTTTTTGCCGCGGCCGGGCGTGGCATAGAAGGGCTCGCCGCAGGCAAAGAGCACGGTCTCGCCATGATCGTCAAACTCGTTCAGCAGCCAGAGCTGGAACTTGTCCGCGTCGTCCACGGGCAGCGCGCACATGATATAGAAGGCGCCTTTGGGCATGCGGCAGACCACGCCGGGGATCTCCTGTAGCTTGCGCACCATGGTGTCGCGGCGCAGGCGGTATTCGTCACGAACGGCGTCAAAGTAGCTTGGATCAAGGCCGTAGAGCGCGGCGGAAGCGATCTGATCGACGGTGGGAGTGGCCAGACGGCACTGGCACCATTTCATGACCTGACTCATGAAGGTCCTGTTCTTGGAAATAACCGCACCGACACGGGCACCACAGGCGGAGAAGCGCTTGGAGACCGAGTCGATGACGATGACGTTGTCTTCATAACCGGCAAACTGCAGCCCGCTGAGCAGCGGCTCGCCGGCATAGACAAACTCGCGGTAAACTTCGTCGCAGATGATGAAGAGGTCATGCTCTTTGGCGATATCCAGCATGAGCTTCAGTTCCTCCGGAGAGAGGATGGAGCCGGTGGGATTGCCGGGGTTGGTGACGAAGAGGGCGCGGGTGTGCTCGTTGATGCAGGCCTCGACACGGGCACGGTCGGCGTAGAAGTAGCCCTCTTCCACGAAGGTGGGAATCGGGTGAATCTTCGCACCGGCCAGTGTGATCGAGGTGTGGTAGTTGGGATAGAAGGGCTCGGGAATGACGACCTCGTCGCCGTCGTCCAAAATCGTGGCAAAGGTCATCTGCAGAGCCTCACTGCCGCCGGTGGTGGGCAGAATGTCGCCGCGCTCCAGCTCGACGCCGATGCCTCTGTAATAATCACGCACTGCGTCCAAGTAGACCGGCAGACCGCCCGAAGGCGCATAGGAGACGACCTTCTCGTCAAAGTCTTTCAGGGCCTGATAGAACGGGGCGGGCGTCTCGACATCCGGCTGGCCGATGTTCAGGTGGTAGATCTTGATGCCGCGTTCTTTGGTCTTCTGTGCATAGGGATTGAACTTGCGCATGGGAGAAAGGCCGCAGCGTTCCATTTTGGATGAAATTTTCATAAAATATCACTTCCTTGTCATGTTGCTGCTT
>JAGAFT010000042.1 GCA_017627975.1 Oscillospiraceae bacterium | reverse complement strand
CAGCGACGGGAGCTGCGGCCACGGGCGCCACAGGGGGAACGTAGTCGTATTCGTCTTCGAGGATGGCTTCGCCCTGCTCGACAAGAACTTCGTAGGTCTTGCCCTTCAGTGTGATCTTATATTTCATTCCTGGTTGTCCCCCTTGATTTCTTTAATAGAGAGAAATTGCAGTTCCTTGAGAGGAATCTGTGTGGTTTCGGCGACGATCGCCATGATCATCGCGGCGTCTCTCGGATCGGTGTCCCAGAGCTTCAGTTCACGGGTGTACTTCGGACCCGGCTTTTCAGCCTTCGCCGGTTCTGCGACGGGAGCCGCCGCAGCGGCAGGTGCGGCAGCGGCAGCAGCCAAAGCGGCCTTCTTTTCAGCCGAATCGCCGACGGCGGTCATGATCTTGATGATGGCCATCAGCAGGATCAGCGCGAAGAACACCACCAGCAGACCCGTTACCGAGTACAGGCAGGCGTCTACAAACGTCATGGTTTATTCCTCCACAGTCTGAATGCTGTACTTGACAACATTCTCTTCCCGTTCCTTGCGCTGCTGGAAGAACTTCTCGGCAACCTGCGGGAAGGCGATATAGCTCAGAACATCCTCTTCACAGCGGGCGGTATCGCCGAGCTTTTCAGCGGCCTTCTCATAGACATCGGTGGGAAGGGTGTCGGCATAGCGGCCCTTGAGGGGCTCTTCGCCGTTCAGAATCTTGGCGCGGATGTCGGGATCGATGGGAGCCGGGGTTCTGCCGTACTCGCCGCGGCAGTAGGCCTTGATCTCGGCGCCGACGTTCTTGTAGCGCTCACCGGCCAGAACGTTCTGCACGGCCTGGGTGCCGACCAGCTGGCTCGTCGGGGTGACCAGGGGGGGATAGCCCATGTCCTTGCGGACCCGCGGGGTCTCCAGAAGGGCCTCGTCAAACTTGTCGAGGGCGTTGAGGGTCTTCAGCTGGCTGAGCAGGTTGGAGAGCATACCGCCGGGGATCTGGTAGGTCAGGCACTGGGTGTCGGTGGCCATGGAGATCGGATTCAGCGTGCCCTTCTCCAGGAACTCGGCACGGATGGGCTTGAAGTAGTTGGACATCTTGAGGAGCTTGTCATCGTCGAGGTCGACCTCATAACCGAACTCACGCAGCGCGTAGGCAAGGGTCTCGGTGGCGGGCTGGCTGGTGCCGCCGGAGAACGGGGAAATGGCCGTGTCGAGAACATCGCAGCCGGCTTCCACGGCCTTGAGACAGGTCATGAACGCGAGGCCCGCGGTGCAGTGGGTGTGCAGGATGACCGGAAGGTCCACCGCGTCCTTAATGGCGGAGACCAGGTCATAGGCAGCCTTCGGAGTGCAGATACCGGCCATGTCCTTGATGCAGATGGTGGAAACGCCCATCTGCTTGAGTTCCTTGACCATGGAGACGTACTTCTCCAGGGTGTGGACCGGGCTCGTGGTGTAGGAGATGGCACCGGAAGCGATAGCACCCTGCTTCACGGTCTCGTCGATGGCGACCTTGAGGTTGTCGACATCGTTCAGCGCGTCAAAGATACGGATAATGTCGATGCCGTTGCGGACCGCCGCGCGGACAAAACGACGCACGATGTCATCGCTGTAGTGCTTGTAGCCCAGAATGTTCTGCCCGCGAAGAAGCATCTGGAGCTTGGTGTTGGGCATCTTTGCCCGGATCTTCCGAAGCCGTTCCCAGGGATCTTCATTCAGGAAGCGAAGGCAGACGTCAAAGGTCGCGCCGCCCCAGCATTCCGCAGAATAGAAACCCGCCTGATCGATCGTCGGGAGAATACCCTCGAACTGATCGTAGGCCATACGCGTTGCGATCAGGGACTGACCAGCGTCACGCAGTACGGTTTCGGTAAATTGAACTTTCTTCATCCGTTTTCCTCCTGCCGGTTTTAATAATTATTGTAGAATTTACAGGAAGCGGGGGACGGATCCCCCGCTTGTGCGTACCAGTTGATCAGAGCTGCGGACCGGCGGAAACCAGAGCCTTGCCGGCTTCGTTGCTCTCGTACTTGACGAAGTTCTTGATGAAGCGGCCGGCGAGGTCCTTCGCCTTGGCATCCCACTCGGCGGGATCGGCATAGGTGTCGCGCGGATCAAGAATGCCGGTATCAACGCCCTTGAGCTGGGTGGGAACTTCAAAGTTGAAGTAAGGAATCTTCTTGGTGGGGGCGCCCAGAATATCGCCGTCCAGAATGGCGTCGATGATGCCGCGGGTGTCCTTGATGGAGATACGCTTGCCGGTTCCGTTCCAGCCGGTGTTGACCAGATAGGCCTTGGCACCGGATTTCTCCATCTTCTTGACGAGCTCTTCGGCATACTTGGTCGGATGCAGCTCGAGGAAGGCCTGACCGAAGCAGGCGGAGAAGGTCGGGGTCGGCTCGGTGATGCCGCGCTCGGTTCCGGCGAGTTTGGCGGTGAAGCCGGAGAGGAAGTAGTACTTCGTCTGCTCAGGCGTCAGGATGGAGACCGGGGGCAGCACGCCGAAGGCGTCGGCGGAAAGGAAGATGACGTTCTTGGCATCCGGGCCGGCAGAGATCGGGCGGACGTTCTTGACGATCTTTTCAATGTGCTCGATGGGATAGGAGACACGGGTGTTCTCGGTCACGCTCTTGTCGGCGAAGTCGATCTTGCCCTCGGCATCGACGGTGACGTTCTCCAGCAGCGCGTCGCGGCGGATGGCGTTATAGATGTCGGGCTCGGAATCCTTGTCGAGGTTGATGACCTTGGCGTAGCAGCCGCCTTCGAAGTTGAAGACGCCGTTGTCGTCCCAGCCGTGCTCGTCATCACCGATGAGCAGACGCTTCGGGTCGGTGGAAAGGGTGGTCTTGCCGGTGCCGGACAGACCGAAGAAGATGGCGGTGTTCTCGCCGTTCATGTCGGTGTTGGCGGAGCAGTGCATCGCGGCAATGCCCTTGAGCGGCAGGTAGTAGTTCATCATGGAGAACATGCCCTTCTTCATCTCGCCGCCGTACCAGGTGTTGATGATGACCTGCTCACGGCTGGTGACGTTGAAGGCGACGACGGTCTCGGAGTTGAGGCCGAGTTCCTTGTAGTTCTCGCACTTGGCCTTGGATGCGGTGTAGACGACGAAGTCAGGCTCAAAGGAAGCAAGCTCTTCTTCGGTCGGCTTGATGAACATGTTGCGCACGAAGTGGGCCTGCCATGCAACTTCCATGATGAAACGGATGGCCATGCGGGTGTCCTTGTTGGCACCGCAGAAGGCATCGACGACATAGAGCTTCTTGTTGCAGAGCTGATTCTTCGCGAGGTCACGGACCACTTCCCAGGTCTCCTGGGTCATGGGGTGGTTGTCGTTCTTATAGCCGTCGGTGGTCCACCACACGGTGTCCTTGGAGTTCTCATCAACAACGATGTACTTGTCCTTGGGGGAACGGCCGGTGTAGATGCCGGTCATGACGTTGACGGCGCCGAGCTCGGTCAGAACGCCCTTGTCGAAGCCTTCGAGAGAGGGATCCATCTCATCCTTGAACAGCTGCTCATAGCTGGGATTGTAGATAATCTCGGATGTGCCGGTAATGCCATACTTGGAAAGATCAATATTTGCCATAGAATTAATACAACCTCCTAAAAAAGATTTGACAATAATATACCACAATTCCTGTCTCTCCGTCAATGAAAGAGGTGTCAAGATCTTGTGGTCAGAACGCCGAAATTTCGTTAAAAAAACGTCCATTTTGTGCAGGGCTTCTGGTCAAAATCGCTGTGGCCTGCGATACTCCTTTGGAACAAGCCCATACCGGCTCTTGAAGGCGGCGGAGAACTTGCTCTGGCTGTCATAGCCGACCTGGGTGGCGATCTCGGCAATGGTGAGACCGGTACCGGTAAGAAGCTCCGCTGCACGCTCCATCCGGTGTTCTTTGATATGCGAAGCAAGAGAATTGCCGTACACGGATTTGAAGACGGACTTGAGGGTAGTGGGGTTCATGTGAAACTGCCGGGACAGGGTTTCTATGGTGATCTTTTCGTCAAGATGCTGCAGCAGATATTCGTGGACCTCATGGATGAGATCGACCTGATCGGCACGGCAGTCGGACAGGAGGACGGCCTCCTCCGGACAGGTGATGCTCATGGTCTGCTCAATCATATGATGCAGCAGCTGAACCACCTCGCCGTCCCCGGCCCGATAGAAAACTTCTCTGCCCTCACGGCGGCTCTCGATGAGACCGGTATCGCGCAGGGAACGGAGATGATGCGAAACCGCGGGACTGGACATGTCCATCATGGCGGCGATGTTGATGACACATTCTTCACAGTGGCAGAGCATCCAGAAGATACGCAGACGGGTCGGATCGCTGAGTTCATCAAAGAGCTCGGCGACCACGCCGAATTCCCTGGTACTGCTGAGTGCCTGCTGCAGAAACAGGCTGTCCCGGTGGTCGGTGTGATGGTGCGGCAGGACAGATTCAGGCATGAAAAAACCCCCTTTGGTCCGTTTGGCAGCATTTTTCTCCCGATTGGAAGAGAGTGGGCGTGAACGCTTGATTTTTCGGACCCGAATCAGTATACTTCAGACACAACAAATAAACAAGTGCTTAATTGTTGAATGGATTGAGACGGAGGGCCCTGCAATGAAAAAGACTTACAAAATCGAAGTGGACTGCGCCAACTGTGCGAATCTCATGGAGGAGACGACCCGGAAGGTTCCCGGGGTGGCAACGGCCGTTGTGAACTTTATGACACAGAAGATGATCGTGGAATTTGAAGAAGGGGCGGATCCGAAAACGGTGATGAAGGAAGTCCTGAAGGCCTGCCGGAAGGTGGAGCCCGACTGCGAGATCGAACTTTAAGCTTTAATGTTACGCCCTGTCCTTCGGATCAGGGCGTTTTGCTTTGCGCGAACAAAAGAAAGAGAAACGGACGGAATACGGACATGTCAAAGAAACAGAAGAAAATGCTGATCAGGATCCTCAGTGCCGCCGCGCTGATGATCCTGCTGAATGTGCTGAAGCTGCCGAAAGCGGTCTCGGCCTGCCTCTATCTCGTGTGCTATCTGGTGATCGGCTATGATATCCTGCGTAAGGCCTGGAGGGGAATTCTGAACAGAAGGCCGTTTGACGAGTGCTTCCTTATGGCCGTGGCCACGCTGGGGGCGATCGGCCTGGCTCTGTACGAGAAGAGCGGAGATTACAACGAAGCGGTAGCCGTCATGCTCTTCTACCAGATCGGGGAGTTCTTCCAGAGCTATGCCGTGGGGAAGAGCCGCCGGAACATTGCGGAGCTGATGGACATCCGCCCGGATTATGCCAATGTCGAAGCGGACGGTGTGCTCACGCAGGTGGACCCGGACGAGGTGGAGATCGGTACCGTGATCGTCGTCCAGCCCGGAGAGAAGGTCCCCATTGACGGCGTGATCGTGGAGGGGAGCTCAACGCTGAATACCAGCGCCCTGACCGGAGAGAGCGCCCCGAGAGAGTGCCAGGAAGGCGACGAGATCATCAGCGGCTGCATCAACCTGAGCGGCCTGCTGAAGGTGCGGACCACAAAGGAATTCGGAGAATCCACCGTGTCGAAGATTCTGGAACTGGTGGAAAATGCCAGCTCGCGGAAGTCACGGTCGGAGGAGTTCATCTCCCGCTTCGCAAGAGTCTACACCCCGGCGGTGGTGTACAGTGCGCTTGCCTTGGCGATTCTGCCGCCGCTGGTGCGGGGCGTGATTCTCGGCCTGCCTGCGGAGTGGAACGTCTGGCTGTATCGGGCCTTGACTTTCCTGGTCATCAGCTGCCCCTGCGCGCTGGTGATCAGCATTCCCCTGAGCTTCTTTGCAGGAATCGGCGGGGCGAGTCATGAGGGAATTCTGATCAAAGGCTCCAATTACCTGGAGACGCTCTCACGGGTGAAGACGGTGGTGTTCGACAAGACAGGGACGCTGACACAGGGCGTGTTTGAAGTCAGCGGCATCCATCACAGCCCGATGGAGGACGAGCGGCTCCTGGAGCTTGCGGCACTGGTGGAGTGTGCGTCCTCGCACCCGATCAGCAAGAGCCTGCAGCGGGCGTACGGAAAGAAAACCGACCGCAGCCGTGTCACCGACATCGAAGAAATCGGCGGGGAAGGTGTGGTTGGAACGGTAGACGGGCACAGAGTTGCCGCCGGAAACGACAAGCTGATGCGCCGTTTAGGGCTGGACTATCAGGAATGCCGCAGCGTCGGAACCATCATCCATATGGCCGTGGACGGCGCCTATGCGGGGCATATTGTGATCTCGGATCTGGAAAAGCCGAATGTGAAAGAGGCGATCCGCGCACTGCGAGATGCGGGGATCCGACGGCTTGTGATGCTGACCGGGGACGGAGAGAAGGTCGCCGCCCATGTGGCAAAAGACCTCGGTATCGACGAATACCATGCTCAGCTGCTTCCGGGGGACAAGGTCAGCCTGGTGGAGAAGCTGCTGCAGGAAAGCAGCAGCGGGCGAGAGAAGCTTGCCTTTGTCGGGGACGGTATCAACGACGCACCGGTGCTGTCCCGGGCGGATATCGGCATCGCCATGGGCGCGATGGGCTCGGATGCCGCCATCGAAGCGGCAGACATCGTTCTGATGGACGACGACCCGATGAAAATTGCCAAGGGGATCCGGATTTCCCGCAAATGCATCCGCATTGTCTATGAAAACATCGTGTTTGCCCTGACTGTCAAGTTCGCGTGCCTGATCCTGGGGGCGCTGGGCATCGCCAACATGTGGGCGGCGATTTTCGCGGACGTCGGCGTGATGGTGATTGCGGTGCTCAACGCAATCCGCGCACTGCGTGTGAAGAAGCTCTGATAGGATCGGAACGTCGGAAGCAAAGGAAGAAAAAACTGTTCAAGCAGAGAACACTGTGATATACTGAGCTATCATTTTCCTCATGCGGAGGGGTGCCGGTTGGAAAACTTCATGCTTTCGGCCAATGCGGTTCTGCCGATGTTTCTGCTGCTGGCGGCGGGCTTCCTGTCGCAGAAGGCCGGTGTGCTGACGAGAGAGGATGTTCCGCGCTTCAACAAGGTTGCATTTCGGATTTTCCTCCCATGCCTGCTGTTTTATAATATCTACTGCTCGGATCTCAGCGCGGCCGTCAAGCCGGGACTGATCGTCTATGCTGTCTGCGGCGTGCTGCTGGTGTTCACGGCGGCGTATGTCGCGGTAAAGCATCTGGTCCCGCGGGAGGACTGGAAGGGTGTGATCGCGCAGGGAATTTTCCGAAGCAATTTCGTGATCATGGGAATCCCGATTGCGCTGGCTCTGGTTGGCGCGGACCAGCTGGGGGCCGTGACGGTTTTAATCGCGGTGGTGGTGCCGCTGTTCAACTTCCTCTCCGTTTACGTACTGGAACGCTTCCGGGGCGGGACGGTCAACGTCCGAAAGGTCCTTCTGGAGGTGGCCAAAAACCCGCTGATCGTCAGCTCCCTGCTTGGAATTCTGTGCCAGCTGTTGGGCCTTCGTTTGCCGGGGCTCCTGGAACAGACGGTCTCGAGCCTTTCCGTGATCGCGAGCCCGCTTCAGCTTTTCCTGCTTGGGGCATTTTTTCGCTTTGACGGCTTGGGGCGGTATGTCAGACCGCTTGCTGCCGTTACAGCGGTCAAGCTATTCGTGACACCGGCGGTCCTGCTGGGGACGGCCGCTATGCTGGGAATCCGGGGCGGGGATTTTGTCGGACTGATCGGGATTTTTGCTTCGCCGACAGCGGTCAATTCCTTCACCATGGTTCAGCAGATGGACTGCGGAGATGCGGAACTGGCGGGGGACATCGTCGTAACAACCTCTGCGGTGAGTATCCTGAGCTTCTTCCTGTGGATTCTGGTTTTCAAGACCCTAGGGGTGTTTTGAAAACGGGATTTTCCAAAAAACGTACCGAAAGACAGTGCCATAAAATCGACAGGAGCCTTCCCCGATGCTTTCGGGAAAAGCTCCTGTCGTTTGTTCTGCGGAATGTCAGGGAGAGTCAGATACGGCGCAGAAGATCAGCCGTTGAAAGAGCGGACGCCTGCACGGCTCTCAAAGAACAGCGCCAGCGCGCCGGGGCCGACATGGGACCCTGTGACCGGCTCATACTCAACGGTGAGAATCTCTTTCGGCGGGTGATTCTTCCGGAGAAGGGAGGCGAGGTGGGCAGCATCTTCGCGGCAGGCTGCCTGGGCGATGCCGACGATCTGCTTCTCAGGCTCAACGACGAGTTTGTCATAGTACTCCGCCAAAGTCTCAATGGAACGCTTTCTGCCTCGGACCTTGCTGAAGGCCACGATTTTCCCTTCTTCGTTCCCCTTGAGGAGGGGCTTGATCTGGAGAACCGTTCCGACCACGGCGGAGAGGTTGGAGAGACGGCCGCCGCGGCGAAGGTGCATCAGATCGTCCACCGTGAAAACATTGAACATCCGTTCGACATGGTCGTAGAGCTCGGCAATCGCCTCAGCGGTGCTGCGTCCGAGTTTGCGCAGCCGGTCGGCATAGAGCGCGATAATACCTTCGCCGAGGGAGGCGCCGCGGGTGTCAATCACTTCCACGATCCGGCCGGGATAGGCCTCCATCATCATTCGCGCCGCAATTTTGGCGGAATTACAGGAACCGCTGATGCCCGAGGACATGCAGATGAAAATGACGTCCTTCCCCTCCCGAAGCGGGGGCTCAAAGAAGTCGGCATACTGCTGCGGAGGGATCTGGGAAGTGGTGACATTCATGCCCTTCTTGATCTTTGCGTAATAATCCTCGGCGTCGAAGTCGGGGTCCTTTACAGCATTATATTCCTTCCCGTCGATGAAATAGGAAAACGGGATGATTTCCAGAGAATAGTCCAGCACGTACTGCCGCGGCAGATTGCCGGACGTATCGGTCATGACAACAAAAGACATTTTCAGCGCTCCTTTTCATGGTGCTGGAAACAGCATAATACAAAATGGGCAAAAAGGCAAGCGAACCTTCAAAAATGCTCGAGAATTGGCCGTCTACTTTGGGTAGAACACCTGGAAAAACGGACTCTCCTCTGAGTAGAGAGAAGAGGAGAGCAAAGATTTCCCTTGCAATTCTCACAGGGAATGGTAGAATAAAAACCAGAATTTTATGATAAAGCGTATCCGGAGAAGATCTTTCCATGACAGTACGAAATAAACGACAATTCAGCCTGGTTTCTCTGCTTCTGAGCCTGTTCCTTCTGCTTTCTCTGCTCCCGACGGGATGGGCGGAAGAAAGCACGCTGCAGGATCCGCAGGCGGCAGGCATCGGGGATGAAATGACGGTTGGGGAAGGCGGCTCCACTGCAGAGAACAGTCCCGGACAGGCTGACTGGGAGACCAGGCTGCTGCTGATGCTGCAGGAACACGACGCAAACCCCGATACCATCGCGGCGGGGTATTACAACCTTGCGACAGGGGAGGAGCACTACTATAACGGGGATCAGTACCGTGTGAGCGGCAGTATGTACAAGGTGCCGCTGAACATGCTGTTTCTGAACTGGATCGCCGAGGGGAAGATCACACTCGATGAGTCCATCGGCGGGTATCGGTATTCCCAGCTCCTGGAAGGCACCATCATCGACTCCAACAACGAATATGCCAAGCTGCTTTGGGACTACGCCGGGGCCACAATCGAGACAAACCCCGCGTCCACCCTGTACCATCGCTACCGGATTCTGATTGCGCCGATCATGGGCGAAGACCCCGACAATGTCGACGACAAATACTATGAAAACAACTTCTTCACTCCGCGGCAGATGATTACCTGCCTGCGGCAGCTTTATAACGGGGGAGAGCGCTATGACCGCCTGATTGAGACCATGCAGCGCGCGGAGCCGGAGAAGTATTTCAAACTCAGGGAGCGGCGCTTTAACATTGCCCATAAATACGGCTGGTATGCGGAGGACCCGATCCTCTATCTGAACGACTGCGCCCTGTGCTTTACGGAAGACCCGATTGCCATTGTCCTCTTCACGACGGGAACGGAGAACGCCTACGGCGTGCTCACGGACTTCTGCACGCTGATGTGCGACTATGCGCAGGAAAAGTACACGGAACGTATGGAACGGGTCAGAGAGGAAGAGCAGGCCGCCGCCCTCGCGGCAGAGCAGGACAGACTTGCGGCCGAAGCTGCGACGGATAAGCAGGAGAGCGCGCAGCGGACAGAAACGGTCAAAACAGGCGCGGAGAATCCTTCCGCGGCCAGAACAGAAGACACCTGGGTCCATGAACTTACACTGGGCCCGATTCTCTCCCTGGGCCTGATTGCGGCCGGTGTCCTTGCCTGCCTCATCTGGTTCTCCATACGGCACAGGAGCAGCAGGCTGAATCTCTGGTACGGAATCGCCGCGGTGCTTCTGACGGCAGGGGCGATGATTCTGTGCTTCCCGGGAATGAGCGGGATAAGCTTTGTCTCGGCCTCCGAAGAGGAGGCGCCTGTCACGGTGGATCGATTCTTCCGTGCACTGGAGAGCGGAGATGCGGCGGCAGCGGATGCCTGCCTGGCTTACGGCGCACAGTCCGGACTCCTGAACGAGGCCGCAGATGATGTGCACGCAGCGGTGCGAAATGCTCTGCAGCAAAGCTGGGGACACCAGCTTCTCGGAAACTGCAGTGTGGAGAAAACCCGGGCCTGGCAGGAGATTCAGCTCCGGGTGATGGATTTTTCAAAAATGCAGAAAGATCTGCAGACGGAGACGAGAGTTCAGCTGTTGGATCTTGCCAGGACGATGGATCGGGAGAGCATCTATGACGCCTCCGGGAACTATGTTCCTGCAGCGGCAGGGATGGCCTATGACCGGGCGATGATGAAGCTTCTGGAACAGCCGCAGAATTATTACGGCACCGTCGGATGTCGGGTGGAGCTTACGCTCACCGGGGACGGATGGAAAATTGTCCCCTCCAAGGCTCTTATCTCCGCCCTGAGCGGAAATCTGGAATAAGAGATTATCATACTGGAAAAATCAACAAAACCCGCCGAAAGGCGGGTTTTATCTTGCAGAATCAATTATTTCCGGTGCTTGAGTTTCATGAAGAGATCTGGGGCCTGTTCACCGACAAGGGCGACCGCATGGAAGGTGTTCAGGATCTGGCGGGGGTTGCCTTTGCGAAGCACCCGGCAGAGAGTGTTGACCGGGACACCGCCGGAGGTATCGCGGCAGCGCTTCTGGACGCGCGGGTTGGAGCGGATCTCCTTGACGTAAATCATTCTTCCCTCGTCGGAGAGCGTACAGGAGGGGGTGAACAGCGTCGTGATGCAGGAGAAGACGGACTTGGCAAACATGTAACGCAGGTCGGCGTCGTCCGGAATCCCGAATTTTTCGCAGAGCTCCTGCGCCCGGATATCCGCTTCGATGCAGACGGAGAACTTCTTCGGATAGAACTTGGAGATCAGGCTCTCGCCGTTGTGCATGATGTAGCGGTACTTGCACTCGCTTCGTACGGCGATCATGGAGCAGTGATCAAGACAGTCAAAGACAAAAAGGCGATCCTCGCCCCAGAGATAGTCCTTGAAGCGGATTTCGTTTTCGCGCAGAAGGGAAGTGGAATAGAGCTTGGCCCAGACCTGATTCAGAAGGTTTGCCTTATAGAGGCGGGCGAAAGCCGTCTTCAGATCCTGCGGTCGGACGAGACAGTCAAACTCGTTGTACTCGCGCTCCCGGCCGTCCGCCTCGACGATGCAGAAGCCCATCAGAATCAGATCCGCACCGCTGTCGGCAGACTCCAGCGCGTAGGTGAGCGCATCGGGAAGCAGTTCATCGTCTGCGTCGATGAAGGTGACGAAGGCAGCGTCTTCACAGACCAGCTTCAGAGCGGCGTTTCGTGCTTCGGCAGGACCGTGGTTCTCGGTACGGATATAGCGAAGCCGCGTATCCCCGTCACCAAGCCGGCGAAGAATGGACGCCGTGCGGTCGGTAGAACCGTCGTCCACCACAATCAGCTCCAGATTGTCATGGGTCTGACTCAAAACGCTTTTCACAGAACGCTCGATGTATTTCTCGGAATTGTAGGCGGGCATGATCACGGAAACCTTCAGGCTTTTATTCTCGCTCATCGTCCATCCTCCTCAGTTCGTCATGATTCTGCTCCTGTGCGGAGCGGTAGCAGGCATAGAGATAGTCGTACATCGGCATCAGCCGGCTGAAAGCGCGGGTTATGGTGCCCGTGAGATCGGGACCGAGATGTGCCGGATCAAAGTCGCGTTCCCGCTCGAGGCCGACGCGCTTGCGGTTGTACCAGGGATTGATGACAGGGCCAAGGTCCTTCTTCAGACGCTTGTATTCCGGACCGGTCACGCGGAAGCCGCGCATCTTCGAGGCGTCCTCGGCCAGCCGCTCAAATCGTGCGGGATTGGCATCGATGCTGCTGCGGAAGGCGTCCATCTCCGCAGGCGTCACATCAAAGAAGCCAAGGCCGTAGCTGAAGGTGGAAGCGGAAATTTCGAACCAGAACATGGGGCCTTCGGTGTGCCGGTTGTCGCCGTTAAAGAGTGTGAACCACAGGTGGTCCTTATATGGCCCGCGCCCGAACAGCCGTCTTGCATCACGGTAGATCCGGGAAATATGAAGGGTGAAATTCTCGCCCGGGAAAGCACGCTGCATCTCGGCCAGGGTATCCTCGGCCAGCGCATGAAAAGGTTCGTGGAGCACACGCATATACTGCTCCCTGTGCTCCTGAAACCAGGGGCGTTCATTATGGAAGGTGAGCTCCCAGAGAAAATCCGAGGTCTCGCGGGTAAATCCTTCAAACATGGTTTCTGACATCCGTTTCGTAAATTGGTAACTATGAACCCCTTAACGAAATGCGGCGCCGGTATATCTCCCCGCCGGAGGCGGGGAGATATACCTCATCCGGCGAACAATATCGTTAAGCAGATGATAATATTATAAACAATCGGAAAGACTTTCGCAAGCCTTGACAGTCAGGAAAAAAAGAGGTATATTGAATAAGCAAATGCTCAAAATAAGCAAATATTTATGAGAGGGTCCGGAACGTGACGATACGGGAGCGGCAGATCCTGAACTGGATCGAAGAAAACCCGATGATTTCACAGGAAGAGCTGGCGCGCAAGGCAGGAATTACGCGGTCTGCCGTGGCGGTGCACATCTCGAACCTGATGAAAAAGGGACATATTGCAGGCCGTGGATACGTGATCAGCGGAGCGGCGTATGCAGCGGTGGTCGGCGGTGTCAACATTGACATCGGCGGAAAGCCGATCCGGCCGCTGATCGCACGGGATTCCAATCCGGGCAAGGTCTCCGTCAGCCTTGGCGGTGTTGGCCGGAACATTGCGCATAACCTGAGTCTGCTGGGGATTCATGTCCGGTTCCTGACTGCCTTTGGAGACGATCTGCATGCACAGCGGATCGAAGCGGACTGTGCAGACCTCGGAATTGACATCAGTCATGCGCGCAAGATCGCGGGGGCGTCCACTTCGAGCTATCTGTATCTGAACGATGCGGACGGCGACATGGTGCTGGCGGTTTCGGACATGGAGATCTGTGAGCGGATTACCCCGGACTATATCGGCGCAAATCTCAGCCTGCTGAACAACGCACAGGTGGTGGTGGCGGACGGAAACCTCCCGGCCGAAACGCTGGAATATCTGGCGGAGCACTGTACAGCACCGATTTTTGCCGATCCGGTGTCGGTGACGAAGGCGGAGAAGCTCCGGCCGGTTCTCGGCAGGCTGAACACCCTGAAACCGAACCGGATGGAGGCAGAGCTGCTGAGCGGAATCCGGATCACGGATGAACGGTCCATGCGCCTCGCGGCGGAAAAGCTTCTTCAGACCGGCCTGCACCGGGTGTTCCTGTCCCTGGGGGCAGAGGGCGTTTTTGCGGCAAACAGCGACGAGCAGCGGCTTTATCCCTGTGTGCCGGCCTGTGTCCGCAGCACAACGGGCGCCGGAGACGCCTTTATGGCGGCGCTGGTCTGGGCTTACCTGGAAGGCATGAATCTCGAAGACACGGTACGGGCGGCCTCAGCCGCGGCGGCCATTGCGACAGAGAGCGAAGAAACCATTAACCCGGCACTGTCGGAAACGGCACTGCGGGAGAGAATTCAACGATAATCGGAGGAAAAGCATGATGAATCAGTACCTGGACGTAAATCCCGAAGTATCCGCGGCGCTTGCCGCCGGAAAACCGGTCGTGGCGCTGGAATCCACGATCATCTCCCATGGCATGCCGTATCCGCAGAATGTGGAGACCGCGCTGAGCGTGGAAAAGATCATCCGTGAAAACGGTGCAACACCTGCCACCATCGCCATCATTGGCGGGCGGCTGAAGGTTGGTCTGACGCCGGAAGAGATCGACTATCTCGGCAAGACGGGAACAGCCGTTACCAAGGCCAGCCGCCGCGACCTCGCGGTTCTGGTCTCGAAGGGCATGGACGGGGCGACGACGGTTACCACGACAATGATGATCGCGGCGATGGCCGGAATCAAGGTGTTTGCCACCGGCGGCATTGGCGGGGTGCATCGCGGCGCAGAAACCACCATGGATATCTCCGCGGACCTGGAAGAGCTGGCGAATACCCCGGTGGTGGTGGTCTGCGCGGGAGCGAAGGCCATTCTGGATCTGAAGCTCACGCTGGAGTATCTGGAGACGCACGGCGTTCCCGTCATCGGTTTCGGAACAGAGGAGCTCCCGGCCTTCTACAGTCGCCACTCCGGCCTGAAGGTGGACTACCGGATGGATACGGCCGAAGAGTGTGCGAAGGCCTTCCACGTACAGCAGACGATCGGAATGAAGGGCGGCATGCTGGTGACCAATCCGATTCCGGAGGAATACTCCATGGACGACACCGTGATCAACAAGGCCATTGACGATGCCATCGACGAGATGAACGCCAAAGGGATTCACGGCAAGGAGGCCACGCCTTTCCTGCTGGCCAAGGTCAAGGAGCTGACCGGCGGCGACAGCCTCGAGTCCAATATCCATCTGGTGTTTAACAACGCCAAGGTGGCCTCCCGGATTGCATCCTGTCTCTGCAAGCTCGGATAAGAGGCATCCTGACTCTAAAAACCACAGATTGAACACCAAACCCCTCCGCGAATGCGGAGGGGTTTCGTTATTGCTGGGCCTGTGCATGTTCCAGCGCGGCATAGCTGCCGCCGCGGGCAAGAAGCTCTTCCCGTGTGCCCTGTTCCACAATATGCTGGGCATCTACCACCGCGATGCGGTCGGCATTGCGGATTGTGGAGAGACGGTGCGCGATGACGACGACGGTTTTGCCCTCACTGAGGCGGTCGATGCTCCGCTGGATCCGCTGCTCGGTGACGCTGTCCAGCGCCGAGGTTGCTTCATCAAGAATCAGGATCGGGGGATTTTTCAGAAACACGCGCGCGATGGAGATGCGCTGTTTCTGTCCGCCGGAGAGCACGACGCCGCGTTCTCCGACAAAGCTCTGATAACCGTCCGGCATATGCACGATGTCCTCATGAATCTCCGCACAGATCGCGGCCTGAATGACCTCGCGGTCCGTAGCGGAAGGCCGGCCGTAGCGGATGTTTTCCATGATGGTGCCGGCGAAGAGGAACACATCCTGCTGGATGATCCCGATGTTCTGACGAAGGCTCTCCTGCGTGAGGGTGCGGACATCCTTCCCGTCCACCAGCACCGCGCCGGAGGTCACGTCATAAAAACGGGGGATCAGGTGACAGATGGTGGTCTTCCCACCGCCGGTGGAGCCGACCAGCGCGAAGGTCTCGCCCGGTGCAATGGTGAGGTTGATGTCGTTCAGGACGGGAATACCGCTCTTATAGGAAAAGGACACGTGGTCGAAGCGGATCTCGCCTCGGACATCCGAGAGAACACCGGCATCCGGGGCGTCCTGAATCTCCGGTTTTGTCCGCATCAGCTCGACAAAGCGGTCGAAGCCGGCACTGCCCTGGGCATAGACTTCCATGAACTGGACCAGCTTGCGGATCGGGGAGATAAAGGCGGAGACATAGAGCGTGAAGGTCAGAAGGTCGACAAAGTCAAGCTCCCCGCGCATGATCAGCAGGCCGCCGGCAGTGACCACCGCCACCTGCATGATGCCGACCGTGGCTTCGATTCCGGCGTTGAAAAGGCCCATGGAACGATAATACCGGACCTTGCTGGTTTTGAAGGCTTCGTTGGCGAGGTCGAATTTGGCATCCTCCGCCTTCTCGGCGGCGAAGGCCTTCGAGGTGCGGATGCCGGAGATGCCGCTCTCGATGGCGGCGTTGATCTCTCCCGTCCGGATCTTGACGTCCTTGTTGGCCTCCTGCATCCGGAGCCTCTGACGGACAGAGAAGGCGACACAGAGGGGCAGCAGAACGATGAGTACCAGAGTCAGCTTGACGTTGACGGTCAGAAGAATGATCAGGGAACCGAGAAGCGTCACACTGCAGGTCAGGATATTTTCCGGACCGTGATGCGCGAGCTCCACAATCTCGAACAGGTCGCTGGTGACACGGGCCATCAGGACACCGGTCCGGTTGCGGTCAAAGAAAGAGAAGGACAGCGACTGCATGTGCATAAACACATCGCGCCGCATATCCGCCTCCACCAGCGTTCCCATGCGGTGACCGACAATGGTGATCAGATACTGGAACCAGGCCCGCAGCAGGTAGGCGGCAAAAAGAACCGCCATCACGGAGAAGAACGCGGCAAACTGCTTCTGGGGCAGCAGCGTGTTCATGGTGTGCCGGGTCACATAGGGGAAGGCCAGATCTACCAGCGCCACCGCCAGAGACAGACACATATCCAGCGCAAATGCATCCCGGTGCGGAGCAATGTAGGAGGCAAAGACCGCAAGCTTTGAGCGGTTGAAGTCGATCGATCGATTCATCAAAAGACGCGATCAGGATTCGGAAGCGGGCTTGCCGGAAGGCTTTTTGCCGTGATAATGCCGGCGGCGGGGCTTGCCGTTTTTCTTTTCGGACTTGCTGACATCGGAAGCCTCTGCGGGCTGGACCGTGTGCTTCTGGACCTTGACGGGAGCGGTCTCTCCGGTTTTCTGGGTACCGGCGCCGGAAGATTTCGGCGCGGAGTGGCGTTTCCCGGAATGGGAACGCTGACTTCCGCCCTCCGAAGGTTTCTGCTTGACGGTCTCTTCCTTGACGGGAACCACAATGGCGGGGGCGTCGGAGGGGGCGGGCTTGGCACCCTTGTGACGACCGCGGTTCCGGCGGTTTCGCCTGCTCTTTTCCGGTGCGGCTTCATCCTCCGGCGCGGCAGCGCTCTTTTCCGGAAGCGGTGTGACCACCATGGTCGGGATGGCCCACTCGTCCGTTTCTTCCGCCTCGGTTTCTTCCGGCTCCGGTTCCACATATTCGAGAACATGAGGGGGCTCCGCCCCGTCTTTCGGACGTCCGCCGGGAACCGCCGCAAGTTCATAGCTCTTATATTCGTGAAGGACGTCCTCACGGTCCTCGTCCAGTTTCACCTTGACGGTGGAACGGAGAAGATTGACCTGGACGGCTGTTCCGTAACCGTCCTTGGTCTCGACGAAGGCGCCCTGCTTCGGAACCTTCTTGACCAGATCTTCATAGGCGTCCTGCTCATACCGCAGGCAGCACATCAGACGCCCGCAGCTGCCGGAGATTTTGGCGGGATTGAGGGAAAGGGACTGAATCTTTGCCATCTTGGTGGAGACGGGATGAAAGTCGTCCAGAAACTGATTACAACAGTAGGGACGGCCGCAGATTCCCAGGCCTCCCAGCATTTTCGCTTCGTCCCGGACCCCGATCTGACGCAGCTCGATCCGATTGTGCAGAATTCCGGCCAGGTCCTTGACCAGAGAACGGAAATCCACCCTTCCGTCCGAAGTAAAGAAGAAGGTGGTCTTGCTGCCTTCAAAATTGCACTCGACATCGACCAGCTTCATATCCAGGCTGTGCTCCTGAATCTTCTCCCGGCAGATGTCAAAGGCGCTTTTCTCCCGCTGACGATTGAGTTCCTCGGTGCGAAGATCCATCTGGGTGGCGATGCGCAGAACACGGCGCAGCGGCTGGACAACGGCGGTATCCTCCACAGGGTGATTCTCCCGGGAGCATACGGCGATTTCCATGCCGTTGGCGGTGTCGACGATGACGCTGTCGCCGACCTGAATCTGAAGGCCGGCCGGGTCGAAATAATACGCCTTTCCGCGGTTTTTGAATCTGATGCTAACTACTTCGGTCATGTTTTTTCTCCAATTTTATGCACTGTGTCTGCCGGAATGTGTCCGGGCGGGCCGGGCAGAGCGTCTGCGGCCAGCAGACTGAATATATGTTTGGCGTTCACGTTCACCTTCAGGTGGTCGGAACATCGCTGCAGAAGGCGATAGAGATGCATCTGCTGTTCGGACGAGAGTCCGCCCGCGGAGCATCTTCCGCAAAGCATGTCACAACTGCGCTGGAGGGCAGCGTCGATGAAGGCCGATGTGGCATCAAGCTTGCTGAGTTCGTTTTTGGCGATCCAGCGATAGACTTTGCGGCGGTCCCCGGTCCGGACCGCGGTGAGAAAGCTCTCCGCCAGTTTTGCGGAATCCGCGTCCGGCTGCCCCTCTTCGCCCGACAGACTCATTATGGCACATCGGGAGCGCACCGTCTCCAGAAGCAGGTCGGGATTGCACACGCAGAGCAGGAAAACTACGCTGGAAGGCGGTTCCTCGAAAAGCTTCAGGGCTGCGTTCTGGGCGTTGAGATTCATGAGCTCGGCTTCTTCAATGATGTATACCTTGCGCTCGGCCTCACTCGGGAGAACCTGTGCATCGACAGAGAGGTCCCGAATCTGGGAGACGGTCAGCTCGCGCCGGAGATTTCCGCTCTTGTCGGGCAGGCGCCGGAGCGTAAAGATGTCGGGATGCACACCCGCGGCAGCTTTCCGGCAGCCGCGGCATTTTCCGCAGGGAACGTCATGGCCGTTCAGGCAGACGGCAGCGGAAGCAATCTCGCGTGCCCGGTTCAGAGCGTCCTCACGGGAAGGAGACGAGAGAATATACGCATGCCCGATGGCAGAGGGACTGGGAAAACGGATCGGTTCCAAAACATCGGGCCTCCTTCCGTCCGGACGTGATCCGTATCGGATTTCAATAACCTTATTAATATACTTTCTTTTTTGAGCGGCGTCAACAGTTTTCCGGATCCGCCGCGGGAATCTTCGACAGAACGATCAGGAGAATGCCTTCTTCCACGGAAATGACGGCTTCCTCCCCGGCCCAGGTGTTGCTGACCCCGAGAGGGAAGGAGGGAAGAAGCTCCGCATTCGCGAGCGGGTATTTTGCTCCGGTGATGCAGACGCCCCGACAGGGGCCGTCGAGAGCAAACACGGAAAGGGACCAGTCCTCCCGACAGGGAATGCGAAGGGCGCCGCCTGCCAGGGTACGGATCTCCGTGTCTTCACTCAGGAGAATTGCGGGAAGGCCGTGCTTCTGGGCAAACACCAGACTCTGCAGATTGGCGATCAGATGGTCCAGGCGGCCGCCGAGAGCACAGCATAGGAGAAGCTCGTGAAATCCGTGCTCGACTGCATACCGGACGGCGAGCATGGTGTCCGTGTCGTCCTTTTCGGAGACAAAGCGGTTCAGGGGAATCTCCGAATCAACCGGACCGTTGTAAGAGTCAAAGTCCGAAATGATCAGATCCGGCCGAAGGCCGAGACGCTCACAATAGACATAGCCCCGGTCGCAGGCGATGACAAAGTCGTCCGGGCTGATACCGGGGACAGGACTGAAATCCCCTCCGGAAATCACGACGCAGCGATTCTGCTTCATGGCGTTCAGTAGTCAAGCGCCTCAAGCCGGAGCAGCGCGACGATGTAGATCTTCAGCGCTTCCATGAGATCGGAGAGGCGGGCGGCTTCGTCAATGCCGTGGATGGGTCCTGCAAAGGCGGGAGCGGGACGCTCGGGATGCTCGGGACCGAAGGCGGCCGCGTTGGGGAAGTGACGGGCGTAGGTGCCGCCGCCGATGGTAAAGGGGCGGGCGTTTTCCCCGGTGACAAGGTTATAGCTTTCCATACAGGCCTGAATGGCCGGGTTGTCCAGGGTGAGATAAAAGGGGGCCGCATCCGCGTCAACCTGAATCTCGGCCGCGCTGCCGGCGGCTTCCCGAAGCCGGGTCGTGATTGCATCTCCGCTGGTGGAGATGCCGTAACGGCAGTCAATGGTCTGACAGAAGACCCCGTCGACAGTGGAAATCTTTCCGCCGACCGCGGTGAGCGGGGTGAAGTAATCGTCCGAGCTCTGCAGCCCGAGACCGCTTCCGTCAGTGGCGGCATGCAGCCTGGCCAGGAAACGGAAGTACGGAAGCTCGCCCTCTGCGGGAATCCCGTTTTCCAGGAGATAGTCGACGATGCGGCCGATGGCGTTGACGGTGCCTTCCGGCATGGAGGCGTGGCCGCTGACGCCGACGGAGGAGAGCTTCCAGAGTCCCGGCTCCAGCTCCTCGACCGAGACGGCATCCGTGCTCTGCAGAGCCTTTGCGCGCACAAGGGCAGAGGCCTTGGCGGGGACGGCGTTCGGCGCGACACCGCCGGTCATCTCCAGGACGTTTACCGGCGTGTGACGGGAGATCAGACGCCCGTGGTAAATCCCCTTTTCGCCGTGGATCAGCGGGAAATCGGCGTCGGGACTGAAGCAGAAGAGGGGAGCGGGGTAGTTTGCGTTATAGTGCTCCAGATCGCCCATGCCGGTCTCCTCGTTGCTGCCGAGCAGCGCCCGCACCGGGTAGCGCAGCGGAAGCCCCGAATCCCGAAGGTACTTCAGCGCGTACAGGCAGAGGATGCTCGGCCCCTTGTCATCCATGACGCCGCGGCCGAGAAGAAAGCCGTCGCGCTCCCGCACCGTGAAGGGATCCTCGGTCCAGCCGTCTCCGGCGGGAACCACATCGACGTGGGTGATGGTGGCAAGATAGCCCTGCCCGTGATCCTCGCCGACGGAGGCATAGCCGATCTTGTTCTCGCAGTTGACCGTGTCCAGCCCGAGTTCCTCTGCAATCTGCAGGGCGCAGTCAAGGGCACGTTTGGATTCAATGCCGAAGGGCGCGTCCGGCGCGGCCGGACCTTCAACGCTCGGAATGCTGACAAGGCGGGCAATGTCGCGGACAATGTCACGTTCGTGGGATTCCGCGAAGCGGCTGATGTCGGAAAGTCTGTTTTCGTCGATGGAGATGGTGTTCACGGGGAACCTCCTTATGTTTCAAAAAATAGAATTGCAGGGTGAAATCACTCTGTGAAGTGGATGTGGTTGTTGATGTGGTCAATGCAGAAGCAGTGGTAGCCGGCGCAGCGCGAGCAGTAGCGGAACTCCAGACCGGGATACTCCGTGTCCGTACGTCCGCAGACCGAGCACTTGTGGTGATAGAGCTGATCGCGCTGCTCCTGCCGGATTTTCCGGGACGCCTGGCGGAAGTTGATGGTCGCGCGGCTGGGCCGGCGCGAAAGATTCTTCACCAGGGTGCCGGCGAAAAAGATTACGAAATTCAGCACCGCGACCACCGGCAGAAGATTGAGGGGGAAGGGGTTGGCAACGACGGCGAGCACAAAATAGGCCGCGTCAATGAGCGCCAGGTACTTCATGCGGATGGGAATGAAGAAGAACAGCAGAACCTGCTGATCGGGGAAGAGGGCCGCATAGGAGAAGAACATGGACAGGTACAGATACTGGGAATCGATGCGGATCCGGTATCCGCCGATAAAATAGACCAGAAATCCGTACACCACGGTCAGAAACCAGCCGATCAGAAGGTAGACGTTAAAGTGCGGCGTCCCCCAATATTGCTCCAGCGTGCTTCCCATCCAGTAGTAGAAATAGAAGACCAGAAACGCCAGAAGGCCCATACTGGGCGGATAGACCATAAAGGTGAACAGCCGCCAGATCTGCCCCCGCAGAATCAGGGCGGCGTCAAAGCTGAGATAAGACATCAGCACACTGTTCGCCGTGCCGAGAATCCAGAAAACGACATTGGCAATCGTCAGGTATTTCATAAGATTGGGAATGCCGAAATTGGGATGCCGATAACAGAAACGGTCGATCAGACGCATGGGATCTTTCACGAAAATCGTCCTCCGAACTCAGATAGATAAGGGTACTATACTGTTTTTTATAAGGAAAGTCTACAGAAAATTGTAAAGTTTCCAAAGTACATGAAAAAGAACTCTTTCCATTTTCTGTATCTTGTGTTATATTGTAATTTGTATTCGAATATTTTGTACTGAAAATGCCGGTCCGACAAGGCGGTCCCGGCAGCCGGAGAATAAAATGGAACACACAAACGGGATAGAAAACGAGCTGATTGAAGGCAGGAACGCCATTACGGAAGCTCTGCGGGCCGGAAGGCCCATCGACAAAATCTATATCGCGGGCGGAGACGGGGACCGCACCCTCGGCTTCATCTCCACCGTGGCAAGGGACAAGGGCATCACCGTGGTGGAGTGCGACCGGCGCAAGCTCGACGCCATGAGCGAGACCCACGCGCATCAGGGCGTCATCGCGGTCTGTGCGGTGCGGGATTACGTCACGGTGCAGGACATTCTGGACCGGGCGGAGGCGCTCGGCGAGGATCCCTTCGTGGTGGTCTGCGACGAGATCACCGACAGCCACAACCTCGGCGCGATTATCCGCTCGGCGGAGTGCGCGGGAGCCCACGGGGTGATTATCCCGAAGCGCAGAAGCGCGGGACTGACCGCGGTGGTAAACAAGGCATCTGCCGGCGCGGCGGAACACCTTCCGGTGGCTAGGGTGGCAAATCTCCGGTCGGCGCTCAATGAGCTGAAGGAACACGGAGTCTGGATTTACGGCACTGCGGCGGACGGAAGCTGCCCCCTGTGGAAAACGGAGCTGACCGGCCCGGTGGCCCTTGTGATCGGCTCGGAGGGAACGGGAATGGGCAGACTGGTCCGGGAAAGCTGTGACTTTGTCCTGTCGCTTCCGATGAAAGGGAAGATTTCGTCTCTGAACGCATCTGTGGCGGGCGCAATTGTGATGTATGAAATCATGCGCCAGCGCAGTCTCTGAGCAAAAGGACCTGGAAGAAAAATCTGATCGTCGTTTTTGGCGACGGAACGGGGTAAGTATGAAGCGGGAGAAATGGAACCAGAAAACGGATCTGCCGAATGATCCGGCAGAATCGGTTTCCGGCGTGTATGAGCAGGAAAGAGAATACACGCTCGAAGAGATTTTGTCAGAGTTTTCAGGGGACCGGAACAGCGACGCCGGAGAGCAGGCGATATGGGACGATGAGGCTTTGATGATGAGCGAGCTCGAACCATATCTGCTTGACGGATATGAGGCTGCCGGAAGACCGGCTGCCGAACAGAAGCCGGACAGAACATATGCTCCCGCGGTGCAGATCAATGAGGAGGAGAGCCAGATAACCGCAGAAGCAGTGGCTCCGGAGGCGCTGCCGACTCCGGAGAATACCGCGGATCCGGCGCAAGCCGTATCTGAAAACACCAATCCCGACTCTCTCAGAAGCGAAGAGAGTGCAAAGGCAAAGAAAGCCGAGAAGCCCGGAAGGGGCGAAAAAGCGGGAAAAAACAGAAAAGAGCGAAAAAGCGGCCGCAAGCGGCAGCAGATTGTAGAAGAATTCCCCGATACCCCGCCGGAGGAGAATGCGGCGGCCGGCGGTGACATTGACTATACGGCACTGTTCCGGATGTTTGCGGATTCGGAACCGGAAGGAGACAACGCTGCGGCGGCACCGGCACAGGAGCCGCCGGACGGCGGGCTTCAGGACCAGGGGACAGAGCCCCTGCCAGAGCCGGAGCCTGCGAAGAAGAAAGCGCACAGCGCTGCGGAAGAACCGCTTTTTGCGGAAAACTCTCCGGATTTTCGGGATATTCTGAGAGAATTCATGCTGGGGGATCAGCATCCGATCTATGCGGACATGCCCGGAATCGGGAAAAAAGCCGGCGGTGCGCACAGCGCCGAGGATGAGCTTGCGGATCTGGACGCCGCCATCAACAGCGTGATCCCGAAGGCGGCGGCCATCCAGAAGTGGGAGAAGAGAACGCCGGAGCCGGAACCGGTTGCCCGGCCCGAGCCGGTGATCGGCGCGGACACGGAGCAGAATCCATCCGAAGCGGTACCGGCGGCAGAGAGCAAAAGCAAGCCCCGGCGGAAGCTGAACCTGAATCTCCGGTCCAGACGGAAGTCAAAAGCAGAGCCTGCCCCGGTGCCGGAGAAAAAGGAGAAGGAGTATCGGGTGGAAGAGGACTTCCCGGCGGATGCGCCGCAGGAAGAAGTCCCGCCGGAGGATGAATTGCAGGAGAGCAGCTGGGAGCTGCTGAACAAGGAAGCCGATGCGCCGGAACCGCCCGGGGAAACGCCCGATGATTCCGGTGAAGACGGGCATTTTTCTGAACCGGAAAACCCGAACGGGGCGAAGCCGGAGGAAGAATCCGAAGAGACCGAGGAAGACGAAGAGCCTGTCGGCCGCCTGAAAAAGCTTCTACATGGCTTCGGAGAATCCCGTCCCGGCAGAAAGCGCGCTCTGAATGAACCGAAGGCGTATGCAAGCTTCGAGGACTATGTCCCGAGCGAGCAGGCGGAGGTGAAGCCCGCACCCTCCGGCACAGAAAAAGCGCCGTCCGCGGACGTAGCCGGCGAGAAGGCCGAACAGACAGAGGCGGCGGAGACGTTCAATCCGGAAGAGGATGACGAGATCCTGTATTCCGGTGACTTCCCATCCTTCGGCCAGTGGATTCTGAACGAGCTGATGACGCTGTGGATCCGCCTGAACGGAATCGGAAACCGGGAGAGCACCGCCACCATGGAGGACGATAGCGAGGACCTGGGCAAAGAGGTCAACGTGGCCAATGCCTCGCGCTATTACGGCTCCCAGGTGACCATGCTACGCATGCGGTTTCAGATCGGTCTTGTGGTCCTTGCCATCCTGGCGTATCTGACCCTGGGGCTGCCGGTGAGCGGCATGCTGAAAACAGCCAAGGTTTCGGCGGCGATGTGCCTCGGGCTGCAGCTGACCATCATGCTGCTTTGCCTGGATGTGGTCACCAACGCTGCGGTAAATCTGACCCGGAGACGCTTTGGGGCCGACTCGCTGGCCGTTCTGGCCTGCCTGATCAGTTCGTTTGACGCGCTGAGCGTGGCAGTGGGCGGTTTCGGAACTCCGCACATCCCCCTGTGCCTCTTCTCCAGCCTTGCCCTGATGGGCGTTTTGCTCTCCTCCCTGCTGTCGGCCCGGGCTTTGCGAAAGTCCATCCGCGTCCCCGCCATCGGGAAACGGGTCTACTGCGTGACGGCGGAAGAGGGAGTGCGCGCAAAAAGCGATCTGACCCTTCTGAAATCGGTGCGGCCATCGGCGGGCTTTGTGCGCCGGGCGGAGGAGACACCGCCGGATGAATCGCTGTTTCGCAGAAGCGCGCTGGTCCAGCTGCTGGCTGCACTGCTGCTGTCACTGCTCACGGCGGTGGTCAAACACAGCATCGGGGATTATCTCTATATCCTCTCGGCAATTCTGTCCTGTGCGGTTCCGGTGATGGCACTGCTTGCCTTTGCGCTTCCGTTCTTTATCGGCTCCGGAAGAATCTTCTCCAGCGGCGCTGCCGTTGCGGGCTGGTCCGGCATCCACGACATCGGCTGCAGCCGGAATCTGATCGTGACGGACCGGGATCTCTTCCCGGAGGAAACGGTATCCATCGAGACGGTGCGCATTTTTGCCGACGACAGCGCAGAGCGCGTCATCGGCTTTGCCGGGAGCATGGTTGCGGCCTCCGGTTCCGGCCTGGCCCCGTGCTTCGCGGAACTGATGGAGAAGAACAACTGCCGGATGCGGCAGGTGGAGGACTTCCAGTGGCTTTCAGGCGGAGGCCTGCAGGGACGGATCGAAGGCAGCACGGTTCTGTGCGGCAGCCCGGACCTGATGCAGCTGATGAACGTCAAGGTGCCCTACCGCCTGGTGGATAAGACAACGGTGCTGCTGGCCATCGACGGCGTGCTGTACGGTATTTTCAAAATCAACTACATCGGTCTGCCTGAGATCCGCACGGCTCTGCAGGAGCTGATCGCGTCGAACCGCCACCCGATTTTTGCCATCCGCGACTTCAACATTACGCCCGAGCTGCTTCACGATGTGTTCGACGTGGCGACGGACGGATACGACTTCCCGCCTTACGGCGACCGTTTCCGGATTTCGGAAGCACAGCCCTCCGAAACCAGCAAGGTCTCGGCGGTCATCTGCCGCGAGGGCCTCGGCCCGCTGACGCACCTTGCAGACACCGGCAGAAGCATGTATGTCGCCATCCGCATGAACCTGATTATTACAGCGGCTGTCGCGGTGCTGGGCATGCTTCTGGTATTTGTCAAGCTGATCGGAACCGGTGAAGTCAGCGCCTGGCTTCCCTTCGTACTGATGCTGCTGGATGCGATCGTTGTTTCCCTGATCAGCCTGTTCATGAGATTTTGACGGAATTTGAAAATTTCTGTTGCCAAACCAAGGCACTATCGTGTAAAATAGAATGAATCGCGTTTCAGACGGAATGTCTGCTTGATCGGTCTATACAATTTATTTTTATTCTAGAGAGGAAGCATATTATGGAAAGTAAAAACATTCGCAACATCGCCCTTCTCGGGCACGGAAACAGCGGAAAAACCAGTCTTGCCGAGAGTATGCTGTTTGTCACCGGCGCTGTCGACCGCCTTGGAAAGGTGAGCGACGGGAACACGGTATGCGACTATGACGCGGAAGAGATCAAGCGCCAGATCACCATCGCATCCTCTTTGGCTCCGGTTACCTTCGGAGGCGGAAAAGTGAATGTCCTGGACTGCCCGGGATATTTTGACTTCGTCGGCGAAGTCCTCTGTGCCCTTCGCGCGGTGGAAGCGGGTGTGATCCTCTGCTCTGCCAAGGACGGAATCTCCGTCGGTGCCGAGCGCAGCTGGAAATACCTCAAGGCGGCCAATCTCCCGACGGCATTCGTGATCTCCAAGTGCGATGAAGAGCACGGCGACTATTTCGCGGTGGTGGATGCCCTGCGCGCCAAGTACGGCAGCATCGTTGCCCCGGTTACGATTCCGACGAGCGACGGCAAGGGCGTTATTGACCTGGTCCACAACGTCTGCTACATGACCAACGGCGCTAAGAGCACCAAGGGCGCGATCCCCGCCGCCGATGCCGGCCATGTCGAGGATCTGAGAATGGAGCTTATGGAGACCGCCGCGGGCGCCACGGAAGAGCTCATGGAGAAGTTCTTTGAAACGATGGAACTGGAAGAGGCCGATATGGTCGCCGGTATCCGCGCCGGTATGAAGGACCGCAGCGTGATTCCCGTGTTTGCCAGTTCCGCCATGCAGAACATCGGCACCGAAGCCTTCCTGCAGGGTGTCATGGACTATGTCCCGGCTCCGGTCGAGATGGATGGCATTGATCCCGCGGCTCCGACCCAGGGCTTTGTCTTCAAGACCGTTTCCGACCAGTTCGGCAAGTACAGCTTCGTGAAGGTCATGAAGGGAAGCATCAATTCCGATATGTCCCTGCGCAACGTCCGCGCTTCCTCCACGGATAAGCTCGGCCGTCTGTACAGCATCTGCGGCAAGAAGACCACCGAAGTGAAAGACGCCTGCTGCGGCGACATCGTGGCCGTCGGCAAGATGGACTGGAAGACCGGCGATACGGTCTGTGATCCGAAGAACGAGGCAGAGCTGCCCGCCATCGAGATGCCGGAACCCTGCTACTCCATGGCCATCGCCCCGAAGACCAAGGGCCAGGACGACAAAGTCGCCGGCGGTCTTGCCAGACTCAACGAGGAAGACATCTCCTTCACGCTTGTGAACAACGCCGAGACCCACCAGATGGTCATCTCCGGCCAGGGCGATATCCAGGTCGACGTCCTCTGCGCCAAGCTCAAGAGCCGCTTTGCGGTTGAGACCGAGCTGGCCCCAGCCCGCGTTGCCTATCGCGAGAAGATCAAGGGCAAGGTTGAAGCCCACGGCCGTCACAAGAAGCAGTCCGGCGGTTCCGGCCAGTTCGGTGATGTGTGGATCCGCTTCGAGCCGCAGGATGAGCAGGACGAGATGATCTTTGCCGAAGAGGTCTTTGGCGGATCCGTTCCGAAAAACTTCTTCCCCTCGGTCGAAAAGGGCCTGCGCAACGCGGTACAGAAGGGCGTCCTCGCGGGCTATCCGCTGGTGGGCCTGAAGGCCACGCTCTACGACGGATCCTACCACCCGGTTGACTCCAACGATATGGCCTTCCAGACGGCTGCGCGTCTTGCCTATCAGGACGGCATTCCCAAGGCCAAGCCCACCATCCTTGAGCCCATCGGCCTGCTCCAGGTCACGATTCCGGATGCGAACCTCGGCGACATCATGAGCGATATCAGCTCCAAGCGCCGCGGCACCGTGCTCGGCATGAACGCCGAAGACGGCATGCAGACCGTCGAAGCCGAAGTTCCGATGGCCGAGATGGGTTCCTACACGATCGACCTCCGCTCCATGACTCAGGGCCGCGGCTCCTTCTCCTGCAAGTTCATCCGCTATGAGGAGGCCCCCGGCAATGTCCAGCAGAAGGTGATCGAAGAAGCCAAAGCTTTGGCTGAACAGGAATGAGAGGCAGACTGACTGCAATTAAAAATATCGCCTGGGCACTGGCGATCGTTCTGTGTCTGCTCGCGATTTTCATCGGCCTGCTGTTTGCCGCCTTTACCCGGAACAGTGGAGAACAGTTTCGCGGAGGGGTGAAGCTGGGCAGCAAGCCGGTGCAGACCGAGAGCGCGGACGCCGCGGCAACACGGCCGGCTCAGATGAGCGACGGGTCGCTGCAGACGCTGCCGGAGACAGAGGACGCCGGCCAGGCTTACATCGACTCCCTGACCTTCCTGTGTGACAGTCCGTGGATCGGCCTGAAGAGCTACGGCATGCTGAACGGAGGCGAGAGCACCACCCAGGTGTGGACGTCCCCGTCCGGTGTCATGGCGGTGGCGGATATCGCGGACAGCCGGATTGTCTTTCCGAATGACGGCTCGATTGTTACCGCCGCCAATGCGGCCATGATTCTGCAGCCTCCGATTCTGGTGATTGCCCTCGGAAACGACGGAATTGCCAATATTGACCAGTTCGACTTTATCGACCGGTATGAGGCGCTGATCAAAAGTGTCCGCAGCGCAAGTCCCAACACCTGGATCCTGTGCCTGCCGCTGACCTCGGTCACGGTGGACTACAACGTCGGAGACGGGCTGACCGCGGCAAAGTGCAACGAGGCCAACGGCTGGATCAAGACGGTATGCGAGGAAACCGGCGCTTACTATGTCGACGCGGTCTCCTCTGTTCAGGATGTGAGCGGCCTGCTCCTTCAGGAGTATGCGTCCGCAGACGGCCGCACCCTCAACTCCACGGGTCTGAACGAGATCCTTCAGTATCTGCGCTATCACGCGGTACGGTAAGAGAGACGACAGACAAAAGCAAATCATGACACAAAGAACGCCCGGAGGCCATGCCTCCGGGCGTTTTAATGATCAGAGCGTATTTTAGAGGGATCGGAAATCACGGGATCATTCGTCTCCGCGAAGAATCTTGCGGATAAAGGGCGGACGGACAACTTCGCCGTCGGAGAGCTCATAGCAGTCAAGAAGCTGACGGACCGCGTCTTCGGCGCTCTTCTCATCCGCGGCATGGACAGCGGCGAGAGACTCACCTTCGGCCACCGCATCTCCGAGCTTTTTGTGCAGGACGACACCGACCCGCGGATCGATGATGTCTTCCTTGGTTGCGCGGCCACCGCCGAGCTTCATGCTGACCAGGCCCACCGCTTCGGCGCGGATGCGGCTGACCGTTCCGGCCTTCGGCGCCGGAACCTCACGGACGACCGGGGCGCAGGGCAAAAGCTCGGGCTTGTAGACCGCGGATGCGTCGCCGCCCTGGGCGCTGACCATCTCGGCCAGCTTGTCCAGGGCGCGTCCGGACTTCACGGCCTCAAGCAGCATCCGCTCCGCTAAATCGTGGTCCGCGGCATAGCCTGCTTCCGTCAGCATGCAGCTTCCCAGCGCCAGACACAGTCGGAGAAGATCACCCTCCTCTTCGCCCTTCAGGACCGCGATGGCTTCCCGGACTTCCAGCGCGTTGCCGACGGCAAAGCCGAGAGGCTGGTCCATGTCGGTGATGATGGCGGCGCATTTCTTCCCGGCGAGACGGCCGATGCGCGTCAGATTCCGGGCAAGCTCCTCGGCATCCTCGGGGGTCTTCATGAAGGAGCCGTCGCCGCACTTGACATCCAGAACGATCACGTCGGCGCCGGAGGCAAGCTTCTTGGACATGATGGAGCTGACGATCAGGGGAATGGACGGAACCGTTCCGGTCACGTCCCGCAGGGCGTAGAGCTTCTTGTCCGCCGGGACAAGATTGGCCGTCTGGCCCATGATGGCGATGCCGTGGCGGTTGACGTTTTCAAAAAACTGCTCCTCGGTAAGGGCAGTAGAGAAGCCGGGGAAACTCTCCAGCTTGTCGATGGTCCCGCCGGTGTGACCGAGACCGCGCCCGGACATCTTGGCGATCTTGAGCCCGCAGGCCGCGACCATGGGGCACAGCACCAGACTTGTCTTGTCGCCGACGCCGCCGGTGGAGTGCTTGTCAGCCTTGATCCCGGAGATGGGGCTGAGGTCCAGCACATCCCCGGAGTGCTGCATGGCAAGGGTCAGATCCAGGACCTCGCGGTCATCCATGCCGCGAAGCAGAATCGCCATACACATGGCGGACATCTGGTAGTCGGGGATGACACCGGCGGTATAGTCGGTGATCATATACCGGATTTCCTCTGTGCTCAGAGCCTGTCCGTCGCGCTTTTTCGCAATGAGATCGGTCATGCGCATCGTAGAAAACCTCCTTGTCAACGGATGAAAAACAATCAGAACAGAAAGCCGCCGTCCACGGTCAGCACCTGACCGGTGATATACTCCGAGACGGCCAGATGAAGAACGGACTGCGCCACCTCTTCGGGGGTTCCGAAACGGCGCAGCGGCATCTCCTCCCGCAGAACGGAGAGCGTCTCTTCGCCGAGAACCTGAATCATATCTGTATCGATGACGCCGGGCGCGACACAGTTGACCCGGATCCCGCTGGGGGAGAGCTCCGCGGCCAGCGAACGGGTCAGCCCGATGATGGCATGCTTGGACGCGGAATACACGCTTTCACAGGAGGCACCGTGGCTGCCCCAGATGGAGCTGATGTTCACAATGCAGCCGCTGTGCGCCTGAAGCATGGGACGGATCACCGTCTGGCTGCAGTTGAAGCAGCCTCCGAGATTCACGGACAGAATCCGGTGCCAGGTCTCCGGATCCACGTCCTGGAACTGCTGCTGGCGGGCGATGCCGGCGTTGTTGACCAGCAGCGTGACATGACCGAGAGAATCTTCAATCTGCCGTACCATCCGGTCGACCTGCTCCCGGTCGGAGACATCCGCCTGAAGGCACATGGCGACCCGGCCTTCTTCACGTAGGCGGCGGACAAGAGCCTCGGCCTTTTCCCGCTGCTGCAGATAGTTGATGCACACGGCCCAGCCTTCCCGGGCGAGAAGCGCCGCGGTAGCCGCGCCGATGCCGCGGGAAGAACCGGTAACAAGGGCAACCTTTTCCATCAGTCCGCCTCCTGCTCCGCCGGATGCAGATGGTTTTGAATCTGCTCGCGGACGTGCTGGGCGAGAGCGTCGGTCCGCATGGCGGCGACCGTCTCAGCCGGGATCACATCGAGAATGTCGAGCCGGACCCTGTTGGAGGAAAAGGGATTGACGACCTGGGACTTTTCGGAGCCGCACATACACGCGACGACCACGGGTACTTTGGCGCGCTGGGCGATCTTGAAGCTGCCGGCGTGGAAGGGGAGAAGCTCTCCGGTTTTGCTTCGGGTGCCTTCCGGATAGATCCCGATGCTGCAGAGATCCCGCTTGAGATAGTCCGCCGCGGTCAGAATGCTTTTCAGCGCGTTCCGGTCATTTTCCCGGTCAATGGCAAGAAAGCCGGCACCGTACAGCGTTCTCCCGGCAATCGGGATCGACATGTTTTCGGGTTTGGAGATAAACGAGACGTTGAAATCACGAAGCCTGTCCATCACGATCATCGGATCGAAAATCGAACAGTGATTGCTCACGAAAAGAAAACGGCCGTCCCTGGGGAGCTTTTCAAGCCCGTTGACGACCGGCTTGATCCCGCCGTAAAAGCACAGAAGCGATGCCGTGGCATAGCATGCGAAACGGCAGAGCGGATTCTGTTTCTCGAGCGGCTTGTCCATCGGGATCGCGTGCGAGACCAGACCAAAAAAGAGAACATAGAGGACATGAAGCAGGAGAAAGCCCAGCAGCGTGACCAGAAGCGAAAGCCCGACGCCCAGGTGAAGCACCGTGAGCGACAGCGGAAAGATGCAAAGCAGGGAAACGGCAGCAAAGGCCAGAAACAACGCCATAACAAATCACCTGATTCTCAGTCTAAAGTCAGATTCCAGATCAGACCGTCCGGCAGAGGACGGTCGGCACAGAGATACGGATGCACTGCGCTGCGCAGACCGGCAATGCGATCTGCCGCCGACAGCGGAAGCAGCTCCGGCATAACCCAGCAGCCCTGAATCCGATAGGCACAGAAAAGCATATCGTCAAGAGTATACAGGCCTCCGCCGCAGGCCCGGCACAGGGAGGCGGCAAAGTCCATGACGGAGGCATTCGGCCGGACATGCGGTGTGTCGCGCAGAAGCGCTTCCCGCCGAAGCAGATATTCGGATGCTTCGACCGGCTGTGCCTCGGGGAGAGTATCGCAGGAAAAGACCCTCCGGGTGCTCCGGTGGGTCAGGGACAGAATCTCACCGTACCAGCGGTAGAGGGATTCTTCCGCAGGCAGGGTGCAGATGAGTTCAGCCCCGTACTCCCGGCCCAGCTCGACCGCTCCGCGGCTGACAGCGGCGCCGAGACCGAGCCCGCGGGCTTCCGGGTACACGGCAACCGCGTAGAGATAACCGCAGCGCAGGGGCGCCTTATTCGGCTGCAGCAGGGTAAAGCCGTGGATCAGATACGCCGCGCCGAGGATCCGGCCGTCATGCTCGGCCACACAGCCGCAGCCCATCCCCGGCAGATGAGAAAGAAAAGCGTCGACAAGTTCCGGCGGATCGCCAAAAACCCTGCACCAAAGCTCCCGGAGCTGTTCTGTGTCCTGCGGCACAGACCCGCGCAGCACGGCACCATGAAGATCCCGCAGCATCTCAGTCACTCCAGCGTGCCAGATACTTCTGCAGCAGGAACTCCGGCTTGTAGGAGAGCTTCGACTTGCGCAGAGGTTCCAGACCCATGTCGTCCTCCCGGTTGATATAGCGCAGTCCCGGGTGCGCGTTCAGCATGCTGCGTGTCAGCTCACGGCAGACCATGGGATAAGCGCCGTTGATGTTGATTTCCGCTTTTTCAAAGTGAACGTCAAAGGTATCCGGGCTGGTCATCTCCCCCAGGGAGAAGCCGATGATCTTTCCGCTGCTGCGCAGCACGCCGCCCTCCAGGCCGAGCTTTTCAAAAGCCGCAAAGGCGCGGATGATCGCGTCGTGCTCATAGCTGATGCTGCTCTCCAGGCGCTCGGAGTTTTCCTCGGTCCAGACATCCAGCATGTCCAGACAGCCCGGAATCAGTTCGCGGGTGAGCGGGACAAAGTCCCAGTCCTGCTCCGCTTCAAAGCGGTTGCAGTGATTCTTTTTCCCGTGCAGCGCTTTGCCGGAATAGGTGGCAAGCTTTTCGGCCAAGTAAATATAGTCGGACAGTCTTTCTTCCAGCGTGTAGGTGAACTTCCCCGGAAAAGCGTCCTCGAGCTCCTGACAGTGATTTTCGGTCACGCCGCGCAGAAGCAGGGGGTAGCCCTTTTCATCACAGAAGGCCTTCAGCGCCTCAATGGCGGGGCGCAGGGGACCGGAACCGATGGGATAGACAAAGGCGCGTTCGCCTTCATAGCGGAGTTTGGTGATCATCCGGTCTTCAAAGCGGCAGATCAGCTGTTTATAAAACTTGTCCCAGATATAGATGTTGCCGAAATTATAGTCGGCACTGGGACTGTTCTCCGCCATGACGATGGGATCAACCCAGGCCTTGTCGCAGAGGGTGACGGTTTTGAACTGAAGCGATGACATGAATTAGCTCTGATGGGCGCCCTGCAGCGCCCGGTACTCCTTTCGTATTTCACGCAGGTCCATAAATGCCTCCGGACGGCGGGACGGATCCCGGAGCAGCGCGGAGGGGTGGAAGGTGGCCAGAATGCGGCGGCCGTCCTTGTCGAACCACAGGCCGTGCTCCCGGGTGATGCGGAAATCCTCCCGGATCAGCGCCATGGCCGAGATGCGGCCGAGGCAGACGATGAGCCTGGGGTTTACCAGTGCGATCTGCCGGTCCAGCCAGGTGCGGCAGGCAGCCATCTCAGCACCCTGGGGGTCGCGGTTGTGGGGCGGGCGGCACTTCACCATATTCGCAATATAAATCATGCTCCGGTCAAGATCAATCATCTCCAGCATGGAGTCAAGCAGCTTCCCGGCAGGACCGACAAAGGGAATCCCCTGCAGGTCTTCCTGCTCACCGGGACCCTCGCCGACGAACATGAGATCGGCCTGTTCGTTTCCGACGCCGAAGACAAGGTTGTGCCGCCCTTCACAGAGCGGACAGGCCCGGCAGGAAGCACATTCGGTTTTCAGTTCGTCCCAGCTGTCCATTTCAGAGGACCTCCCGGATAAAAAAGCTTGCAATCACACCTGCACTGGTTTATAATACGAAAGCTTGTGAAGATGACAACCATTTTAACATCTGCACGGGAGAAACTCAACAGCATTTTGTTAACGGAGTAGATTCATGGCAGAGTTTTCTAACTATATGTCCCCCGGCCGGAAGGGGTATCTGATCGGAATAGGCGGCGTCTCCATGTCCTCGCTGGCAGAGGTTCTGCTGGGAATGGGCATCAGCGTCTGCGGCTCCGATTCCAACCGCAGCCGCAACGTCGTGTCTCTGGAAGCCAAGGGGATTCACGTCGAGATTGGCCACCGTGCGGAGAACATTCCCCAGGACACGGATTTTGTTGTTCGGACTGCGGCCGTGCGGGACGAAAATCCCGAGATTGTCCAGGCGAGGGCCATGAACATTCCGGTCTTCGAGCGGACAGAGGCCTGGGGCGCAATCTCCCGCGATTACGGAAATGCCCTCTGCATCTCCGGCACCCACGGGAAGACCACGACCACTTCGATGTGCACGCATATCCTGATGGCAGCGGACAAGGACCCCACCGTCATGATCGGCGGAACACTCCCGCTTCTCAACGCGGGACACCGCGTCGGACACGGAAACGTCATTGTCATGGAAGCCTGCGAGTACTACAACTCCTTCCTGTCCTTCCATCCGACCATCGCCGTCATTTTGAACATCGAAGCGGACCATCTGGACTTTTTCAAGGATCTCTACGATGTGGAGAAGAGCTTCCGCGCGTTTGCCTCCCGTGTACCGCAGGACGGCTATGTGGTGGCAAATTACGACGACCTCAACACGATGCAGACGCTGATGAATCTGGACCGGAAGATGATCACCTTCGGCCTGAACAAAAAAGCGGATGTCCACGCGGAGAACATCGAGTATATCGGGGCCAATTCCCATTTTGACATCATCTACAAGGGCCGGCGCTTCACGGATGTGACGCTGCATGTGCCCGGCGAACATAACATCAAGAACGCCCTGGCCGCCACCGCGGCGGCGATCTGCCTCGGCATCCGGCCCTATGCGGTCAAGTACGGCCTGGCGGGCTTTAACGGAGCGGGACGCCGCTTCGAATTCAAGGGCAAGTTCAACGGCGCCGATGTCTATGACGACTATGCCCACCATCCGGGTGAGCTCAAATGCCTGCTTGACACGGTGGAGACCCTGAACTATAAGCGGACGGTTCTTGTGTTCCAGCCGCATACCTATTCGCGCACGGCCGCGCTGTTCAAAGACTTCGTGGAGCAGCTCAAACGCCCGGACATCCTGTACCTGGCAGAGATTTTCGCAGCCAGAGAACAGAATACCATCGGCATCTCCTCTTCCGCCCTGGCGGATCAGATTGAAGGAGCGCGCTTCTTCCCCTCCTTTGAGGAACTGGAAAAGTCCCTGCGTGAGACGGCAGCGCCCGGTGACATCATCCTGACGGTCGGAGCAGGCGACGTGTATAAAATCGGGGAGCACCTGGTGGAAGAAACCTGAAAAACGAAACACGGAGCTTCCTCCGTGTTTCGGGGCTTGATTTTTTCAGGCCTTTTCGATATAATAGCACAGCAAACGGAGAGATACCCAAGTGGTCGAAGGGTCCGCACTCGAAATGCGGTAGCCAGTGCAAGCTGGGCAAGGGTTCGAATCCCTTTCTCTCCGCCAAATCTGAAACCCCGATTTGATACAATGTGTCAAATCGGGGTTTCGTTATATCATATTCTAAAAATGTAGGTAGAAAAAGGCTTTTTCTGCCATTTTGCACCACAATGGTGCATTGCAACACCTTCGGCTACAAGATATTGTGGTCATTTTTATGTCGTTTTTACTCAAACTACAAAATATTGCGATTTTGCAATCGTTATTCTTTAGAGGTTCGTTAAATCGCCGATGTTTCGTTAAATCACAGGATTACCCACCAATTACGACGAATTTCACCAGATTTCGTTGACAGCCGCAAATGTTGAACATATAATAAAAATTGGATTGTTGTAGGCTCTTTCACGGATTTGAGGAGGTCAAGCCATGGCTGTAAGCTACAGGAAATTGAGATACCGCTTGGTGGATGAGAAAATCAGCATGGCAAAGCTATCGAAAATGGCGGGAATCACAGACTATGCGATTAGACAGATCAGCAAGGACAGGGATGTTTCAACTGAGGTACTGACTAAGGTCTGCGCCGCGCTTCATTGCGAAGTCCAGGACATTGTTGATTTCTTACCAGATGAGGCGAAAGAACAATGACGTGCGCATATCAAAGCCTTTAGGACGCTGTAATAGGAGTGTTGCACAATGGTGAACCATATAGAATCCATCCCCGAAGCTCGACTCCTTTTAATGTCCCTGCGGTCTGTCGGATACACTGAAGAAGCTGCCATTGCGGATATTATCGATAACAGCATTTCAGCTGATGCATCCGAAATAAGCATTTCTTTCGATTGGGCTGACGAGCGCATTGTGATAGTGGATAACGGAAACGGCATGACTGGCGAGGATTTAATTTCAAATATGCGCATTGGGTCTGCTGATCCTGGAGAAATCAGGCCAAAGAAAGATCTCGGCCGCTTCGGCATGGGCATGAAGACGGCAGCCTTTGCTTTGGGAAAGAGACTCACTGTTATCACGAAGACCAACGGGCAATACGCTAATGCCGCCTGGGATCTCGATGAAGTGCTTAGGATCGGATGGAACCTAATAATTCAGAATACAGAGGGCCTGGAACAGTACAATTCTCTACTTGAGGATCAAGGCACGGTTGTCATCATTGAAAAACTCGATAGAATGATAGACCCTCAGAACAAGAAAAAATCTGAGAAAAAATTCTATAGTACTATTCGAAAAACAGAAGATCATCTCGGGCTAACCTTTCATCGGTTTATTGAAGAAGACGGCATCCAAATCTTTATCAATGGAAATAAAATTGATGCGTGGAACCCGTTTCTGATTAATAACAGAGCGACGCAGGAGTTGCCGGAAGAGATGCCGGTTTCCGATGATGGTCTCCATGAGGCAATAATACAGCCCTATATTCTTCCTCACAAAACGAAGTTTCAAAACCAAGATGAATACCAGAAAGCCGGCGGTCCCAAGGGCTGGAATTATCATCAAGGAATATATCTCTACCGGAATAAGCGGCTGATCGTATATGGAACATGGTTTGATTATGTGAAGAAGGAGCCCGCCTATAATCTGGCGCGGATCAAACTGGATATTTCATCTGACAGCGATGAGCTATGGGGCATTGATATAAAGAAATCTACAGCATCGCTCCCACTATATATAAAAGAATCCATGGAGCGTAGCATTGATGTGGCGACGGAGGCTTCTGCTCGCGTGTACAACTCCAGGGGTACATATACTAGAAACACAACAGTCCCCAGCCTAAGCTATGTTTGGGAACAGCGCAAGGTAAATGGTCGCTACTCTTTTCACATCAACAAGAAACATATTCTGCTTAATTCAATCCGAGATCAGCTGGATGAGCAGGGAAAAATGTCCCTTTCTGCGTATTTAAGCCTTGTAGAGAACTATGCGCCGTTTATGGTTTCTGGAGTTACAGATGCAATGCAGAAGCCACAGACCGTTCCTCAGGATAGTACTGAAAAAACACTTGAACTGGCTGAAATCAAGCGTCATATAGAGTTGTTCAGGCAAAAAGGCTTTACGGAAGATGAGATACGCTTCACCTTGCTGGAAATGTCAAATTATAAGCACCTTAAAGCGGAGATACTGCAGCTATTGGGAGGACAGCCATGATTAGGTTCCCAAAAGGACTATCAAAAGAGCACGAAGGCCTGTATGAGGCCTGCTTTGCATATTGTGATAATCTGGTTAAAGAAGGCCAGACCATTCAGGACGCAGTCCAGGCAGCTGTCGACAAATATGGCATTATTCTGGAAGACACTGAGACGCTGAAAGCATTTCTCCTATCAGAAGTAACAGTTTATTCAGAGCCGAGTGTGGCCATTGTATCTGATGAGCTGACAGATAGGAACTGGTGGAGCACACTAAAAGACGATCCCGCATTTGAATCCGAATATTGGAGACGGTATGAAGTATACTTGCGAAAGAAACCGTCATGGGGGCTCAAATCTGTCCGGGATATCGATGACTCCACCGACGATGTCATGAACGCATTGGTCAACCCTGTCAGACACCCGAATGAAGAGCGGATGGGTCTTGTGTTCGGCTATGTCCAATCAGGTAAGACCGCACATTATTTGGGCCTGATAAACAAGGCATATGATGCGGGCTATAAAATTATTATTGTTTTGACGGGCATTCACAACAGCCTGAGAAGCCAGACTCAGTCCCGCATTGATGAAGAGGTGCTCGGATACGAAACGAGCATTGAATCTATCCTCAATAACGAGATGAAGAGGAACGTGATCGGTGTTGGCATTGGCCGTGAAAATGCAATCAAGAACCGCTCCCTCCTCCAGTCAGTCACTACGCGTGATGAGAAAGGTGATTTTGACAAGAAAATCGTGGGCGTCCGGATGAATCCTCCTTATATTATCGTTACCAAGAAAAATGCCACGGTTTTGAAATACATCATCTCTTATTTCAAAAACAGTACAATAGCTAATGAGGAGGATGGCAAAAAGTATATTCCTGCAGATTTTCCGGCGCTGATTATTGATGACGAGGCGGATCAGGCTTCAGTCAATACCAAGCCACTCCGTGATAAAAGCGGCAATTTCAAGCCAAATTATGATCCTTCAACGATAAACAAGCTTATCAGGCAGCTTCTGCAGATGTTCCGGTGCCGTTCCTATGTAGGATATACGGCTACCCCTTACGCCAACATTTTTATTGATCCTAAGACTCCTGATAATCCTTACGGAAGTGATCTTTATCCCAGGGATTACATTTTTCGATCACCACGGGCTGCTCAATACATCGGCGCGCGCGAATTCTTCGGCATTGCAGGTGACGAAACAACTCCCACTATGCCGTTATACCGTGAGATAATACAGGGCGCGGGATTCCTTGGGCCGGGGACAAAAGCAGACGATCCTGTTGGAAATATCCCAGAAGACATGGAGCGCGCCATCAAGTATTTCTTGATCTCCACTGCTCTCAGAAACTGCCGCGGAGATCTTAATAAACCGAACACCATGCTGATTCATGTCGTCCGCTTTGTAGGGCAGCAGAATACAATTCGGAAGAAGGTTCAAGCATATTACGACAGCCTTGCTGATCTCATCACATATGGAAACTCAGATATCAAAGCGGAGCTGGAAAATATCTGGCGGACAGATTATCTCCCCACACATGCCGATTTGAAGCGGTGTTTTTCCCGTTACATGGACAATACAGATCTGGTCGAATGGAACCAGTTGTGGGCAGAGATAGAGCGGTTGGTCAGAAAGAAAGAGATTATAGTATACAGCGTGAACGGTAAAAGCACAGATTCGCTGATTTACCAGAATCACAAGGGAAAACCTTTCAACGTCATAGTTATCGGCGGCGATAAGCTTTCCAGAGGACTGACGCTTGAGGGGCTAACGGTTAGCTATTTCACTAGGGCATCTAATACTTATGATACCTTGATGCAGATGGGGAGATGGTTCGGCTTTCGACCGGGATATCTTGATGCGTGCAGGCTGTTCACCACCCAGGATTTATATGGAAAGTTCTCTTTCATTTCCATGGCGACAGAGGATCTGGCTGATCAATTTGACTATATGAACGATATCGACCAGACGCCTAAGGATTTTGGGCTACGAGTTGCTACGCATCCCTCCCTGCTGATAACAAGCCGGAACAAGCTGAGAACAGGAATGGAAACCAAGCGTGATTTCAGCTGTGTCTTAAGCCAGACTCGCGTATTCGATGTGGATGGCGAGACGTATGACCACAATTTCATTGCGGCCGAATCGCTGATATCCGCCTTGGGCGCTCCGCTTACGAAAGAGGAATACTATGACAGGTTTGGTAGAAATAGTCCAGGAGAGCACTTATTCTGGACGGGTATTTCTGCATACCATGTAGCCACTTTCTTCGAGGAGTACTGGACATCTAAAACTGCAACCCGGGCAAACAGCAAGTACATGGCACAGTATATCCGTGACATGAATAAAGCTGGTGGCTTGACGGAGTGGACAGTCTGCCTGATCAACATGACCAGAGCAGGATTGCCGTCAATACAAATAGGCGGCCAAACAGTTGGCGCAGGCATCTTCAGGCAGGAAGACCATGGTGTAAAGTCTCAGGGAGAAACCGTTTCTATACATACCATGACATCTGAAGGACATGAGTATTACGATTATACTCAGAAGCAAATGGATGATAAAGATCGCCTGAGCCTACTCTACCAAGAAAATGGAACAGGCGACAAAAGGCTGAGAGAGTTGCTCCGAAGGGATACACGGCCCTTTGAAAAAGGCTTTCTGCTCCTCTACCCTATCGCAGACGCAGGGGACCTAACGGCAAAAAAAGGTGAGCATCAAACACCGTTCGGGTTTGCAGTTGTATTTCCGGATCGCAAAGGCAAGGGAAATCTGAAATCATATCGAATGACAGATGTCGCCTGGGAGAATGACAACGATGAGTTTTACGAATGATATCTACAGTTCAATTCTGCAAGATCTTTACGACCGGAAAGATCCACTTGTGGGAATTGCATCCAGGATGATTTCTATGAGAAGCGGGATCAAAATGGTCTACGCTATCAACATTGGATCCCGCTTAAGGGAAGCGTATGTCTCCGTGAACGAAAAACCAGAAAAAACGTCTTTCCCGAATTGGCACGGAATATCCATTGATATAGCGCAGCTACCAGCTTATGGTGATGATAGGTACTTCATTCGTTTGCTCCAGCTCCCTGAAAGTGAAGACTACATATTCGATATCGTGATAGACGACCTGCACAGTGCAGTTGAAAAATTGCACTCTAGTGATGAATGCCTGTCAGCTGTAGTTGCTGTCCTTTTGAAATGGAAAAGGTTTTTTCAATCCGAAAAAGACCTGGTACTCTCAGATGAGCTACAGGAAGGACTCTATGGTGAGCTAATGTTTCTTGAGAAAAGTATACAAAGGCGGAGCCCCTCTGATGTTCATTGCTGGACGGGCGGAAACAGAGAGACCCATGATTTCTACTATGCATCTCACGCTGTTGAAGTAAAGACTTCCTCCAAGAAAGAGCCATACACCGCACAAATCTCCAGTGAATATCAGTTAGATCCCGGAGATGTCCCTGGGCATTTATTCCTTTACTTCATTGCAGTGCGAAAGAGCAAGTCGACAGGTGAAAAGCTACCAGAGATCATTTGCAGGATTAGAAATACACTGACCGGCAATGCTTCCATGAGATCTCAGTTCGATGATAAGCTCAGGCAGTACGGATATTTGGATGAGGCATCGGAACTATATATGACCGGGTTTGAACCCCGAGACACTTTCTTTTATGAAGTGCAGGATGGGTTCCCCAAAATCGTCAGGTCTATGTTTCAGACAGGCATTTCAAAAGTGGTTTATGAGCTGATGATTGCCCACTGTATGCCTTACGAGTGCACAGAGGACTTCGTTTTTGCCGCTTTGGAGGGAGGAACAGCAGATGCTGAGCAATAAAATCCTTGACTTTTACGGCGAATTGAGGGAAGACATAGCAGAGCAGTATAAGACAAGGGAATTTCCTTCGACAAATGCCGCTTTCAAGAGCGTCTTTCTATCCTACCTGGTGGAAACGGGAGATACCCTGCTGGCAGACTGCTCCTTTGTGGATTTCAAAAAAGATGCAGATAAAATCCGACTCGATGGCTATTGCTTCAGTGAATATTTTAACTCGCTGACCTTACTCATTAGCCTATATGAACCGAAGCAGCAACCCGGGAAAATAGGAAAAACTGAAATCGATCGGACTCTGCGGAAAGCCCTTAAATTTTATAAATACTGTGATACTGATTATTTCCATGATTTAGAAGAATCGAGTGAGGGCTATCAGGCATACGAGTTTATCACTAGCCATCAACGTGATATTGAGACGGTCAATATTGTCCTGATAACGAACAATGAGACGGTTCCGTTTGTACCTGAGGACAGCAAAGCGGGCAAAGTCACAATCAAATTTGATGTCTGGGATATTGAAAGACTCTATAACGCTGTTTTCACAGGAGAAGATAGATCAAGAGAGCTGATCATTCGGCTTAAGAAAAAGTATAAAGCACCACTCACAATGATAAAAGTACCGGATGACAATGATATTTATGACTGTTATGTCGGGGTCATTTCAGGAGCCGTGCTAGCCCAGATCTATAAAGATGAAGGACAAGATCTTATCCAAAAAAATGTTCGATCTTTTCTTCAAGCAACCGGAAAAGTGAACCGCGGGATAAAAAACTCCCTTTCGCGGGAACCAGAAATGTTTATGGCATACAACAACGGAATCTCGACGGTCGCTGATTCCATCACTGTTGATGCGGCCTCAAAGGGCTCTGTTGTTGTGATTAATGAAATCAGGGGCTGGCAGATTGTAAATGGAGGGCAGACAACAGCTTCAATTTATAATGCCTTTCAAAGCAAGCTTCCTCTGGACAAAGTGTTCGTCCAGATAAAGCTAACGGTTATTAAAATGCATGAGCAGGACGAGGACATTACACACAATATTTCCCAGTATGCAAACAGCCAGAATAAAATCAACATGTCTGACTTCAATGCGAATGATCCCTACCATGTCAAGATGGAGCAGATTTCCAGGACAATGTTTATTCCAGTCGCCCGCGGCAAAGGTACTGAGCAATGGTTCTATGAACGGGCCCGCGGCCAGTATCTTGTTGAATTGAGTAGGCAGCCTACGCCTGCAACAAAGAGGCAGTTCAAAGAGAGATGCCCTAAAAGCAGGTGCATTTCCAAGACTGTTGCAGCTAAATGCGTGATGGCATGGCTTGGCTATCCTGACATTGTCAGCAAGGGATTAGAAACCAACTTCGTCTATTTCTCTGAAAAGATCCAGAGCGGCGAAATGCCTAAGCCTTCTGTGAAAAGCTATACTGAGATGATTGCAACCGTCATTCTGTTCAACACATGCGATAAAATCATTATGGATATGAAGTTCGGTGGATTCAAGGCTCAGCAGGATTATTACACAGTTGCGCTGATGGGGAAATACTATGCAGACCGGGTAGACTTTCAGAAAATATGGAATGCCCAGGGTCTCTCAGAGGACTTGATCGTCCTCATTCCTGAGCTTGCCAACTTTGTATGGGAACATTTTCAGAAGCCGACAGTTCAAGGCGTTAATACTGGTCAATGGTGCAAAAAAGAGGACTGTTGGACTCTTCTGCAGGAAAGATTTGAACATAGTGAGCTTTACGCGAAGAGAGGTATAGATGTACACAGCGATTGACTTGTTTGCCGGTGCCGGTGGGTTAAGCCAAGGCTTTGAGCAGACAGGAAGGATTAGGATCGTTTTAGCGGCAGAAAACAACAAAAATGCTGCTGCTACATATAAGAGAAACCATCCTAATACAGAGATCAGAGACGATGTACGTAGCATAGATTATGTCGAAGTGCGTCGAAAATATGGTGCAGTTGACCTCGTAATCGGAGGCCCGCCATGCCAAGGCTTTTCAAATGCTAACCGGCAAAAGGCTACAATAAGCACAAACAACGGATTGGTTAAAGAATTCGTTAGGGCTGTGCGAGAATTGAAGCCCGCCATGTTTGTAATGGAAAACGTCAGCATGCTGAAGTCCGAAACGCACAGATTCTATTGTGCTACTGATGACATGGCGGAGATTAAGAAACTACAGATACCGACCGAAGAGGACCGCATCACATTAACAGAGTATTTTGCGGAGCTGACAGATGCAACGGAAGTTGTAAAAACTTCCTTGCCTAGATACCAAGAGTACATTTGGGAAGAGAGGTTCTTCCATGCCATAAACGTTCTTTATAAAAGGCTTGCGAATGATGGGAAATTCAGGCTTTCTTGGAAGAATTATTCCAATACCCTAAAAAGATATGCATTGAGTGAGAGCCGTTGCCGCCCGGAAGACAAGATAGGCGACGCCTATCAACAATTATATGATGTTATTGGCGCAACATCAAAGGAAGCAGCTGACCTTTCAGCTCTGAAAATAGTGGTCCGTACAGCCAATCAGTTTCAACGGTTATATCGACAGTACAGAGACGTGGTTTCAAACCGCATTTCAGTCGATGGATTCGAATGGGAGAAGGGTATTGCTGTCAAGGTAAAATCCTATTCCGTCCTTGATTATATCAAGTGCAGCCTTGAGCATGAGATGTTCCCATATCATATTAATTATGAAGTGCTAAATGCAGCTAACTATGGTGCGCCACAGCGAAGAGAGCGATTTGTGATCATTGGAAGCAGAATCGGCGAGAAGCCATTAATGCCTGAGCCCATTTTTGGAGAAGCAGACTACCGTACTGTGCGAGATGCAATTGAGGATTTGGAAGCATTGGTTCCATCTACAGAACCTGATGCAGAAAGCTTACCTCGCCCAGTGTACGATGCCACCAAAAAACCATTAATGGAGCTCTTGCGTAATTCTGAACGCATAGAGAATCATTTTATTACTGCGACAAAGGCTACTGCACAGGAGCGATTTGACGCTCTTGAGGAAGGTGGGAATTTCCATACGCTTCCCGACCGATTAAAAAGCACGTACTCCGATGGTAAGCGGACACAAAGCACCATTTATTTGAAGTTGAGGTATGACGAGCCATCAGGCACCGTCGTTAATGTACGCAAGTCAATGTGGGTACACCCCGTAATCAGCCGGGCGCTAAGCGTCCGCGAGGCAGCTCGTTTGCAAACATTCCCAGACAGTTATGTGTTCACAGGAACGAAGGATTCGCAGTACCAACAGGTAGGCAATGCTGTTCCTCCAATACTAGCAAACGCAATCGCCAGACAAGTTATTCTCTACTTGGATGCTCACCGCGATGTGGCGTTGCGGGACAGATTGCTTATAGAGATGTATTCTGACCCAGAATCCACTCAACAGGAGCTGGCAGATAGATTGAAGGTATCACAGGCTACCATTAGCAACTATGCACGCACCTTGAGCGATGAAGGGAAAATCGAGCGGATACCGCTTGGCGGACGCAGATACCAATGGCTCGTTAGAGAATAATAAGAACCCAAAACGCAAAAAAGCCGGAGACCACAGCGTTATGCTGCAGCCCCCGGCTTCTCCTTAGTCCCATATATTCACTGTAATTTCCTGGCCCCCGGCAAAATGGAATACCAGCCTGCCGTCCTTATAAACATCGATCCGGTCGACCATGGCGTTCCATCGTTTCGGGCTGAATGCCATGCTGAAGGTGTCGGTTGCTGAAAGCTCCTGCACATAATCGTCAAGAGCTCGGCCTTTCGTCACACGCCCGGTGCGCTCAGCCTCAACCGCATGCAGCTGTTTCTGCAGACCTTCGTAGCGGTTGACCAGCTCATCATAACGCGCCTGGTACTCTTCCTGATTCTGGGCAACAACAGCGTTTTTCTGAACGTGCTTTTCAATCTGCCCAACGACAAAGGCCATTTCTTCAGAAATCATCTGCTCCTTTTCATCCAGACCGCTGGCATCTGCTAAAGACTGCCGTAGCAGAAGAATGTCCCCCATAATGTGCTCTCTGTCAGCCATCAAAATGGCGACCGCCTTGTAAAACGCCGTTTTGATCTGATCTTCGGTCAGATGCGGCGTTGTGCATTTTTTCTTCGCTGTGAACTTATTATTGCACTGCCAGATGACGCGGCGGTACTGATCGTTCGAGTGCCAGACCTTGGCGCCATACATGCCGCCACAGTCACCGCAGAAGAGCTTACCGGAAAAAGGACTCAGTCCATTGTGCTGGCGTGGATCGCTCCGCCGTCGCTCCATCTCATCCTGCACCTTCTGCCAATCGACCGGGCTGATAATAGCGGGATGACTGTTTTTGACGTAATATTGAGGCACTTCTCCCTCATTCTTTTTCATCTTTTTGGTAAGGAAGTCTACGGTGAATTCCTTCTGAAGGAGCGCGTCCCCTTTATATTTTTCATTCGTAAGGATGCTTGTGACGACCCTTTCCTGCCATCTGGTCCTGCCTGCCGGCGTCGGCACGCCTTCCTTTGTCAGATGCTTCGCGATCCAGGCGGTGGTTCTGCCCTCAATGTAGAGCCTGTAGATCTGACGCACGATCTCCGCTTCTTCGGGCACGATTTCCGGCAGCCCGTTCGCACCTTTCCGGTAGCCAAGGAAGCGGCTGTAAGCCATGCTCACTTTCCCGTCAGCAAAGCGCTTCCGCTGGCCCCAGGTGACGTTCTCTGAAATGGAGCGCGACTCCTCCTGGGCGAGGCTGCTCATGATCGTCAGTAAAAGCTCGCCCTTGGAATCGAAGGTCCAGATCGACTCTTTTTCAAAATAGACCTCGGTCCCATGCGCTTTCAGCTCACGGATGGTGGTAAGGCTGTCGACTGTGTTGCGGGCGAAGCGGCTGACCGACTTTGTGACGATCAGACTGATCTTCCCGGCTAGCGCATCCTCGATCATCCTGGTGAATCCCTCGCGATTGCGGGTGTTCAAGCCGCTGACGCCTTCATCCGTGTACACACCCACAAATTCCCATTCCGGATTGCCCTTGATGTAATGCGTATAGTAGTCCACCTGGGCATCATAGCTGGTGAGCTGCTCGTCGGAATCTGTTGAAACACGGGCATACCCGGCAACCTTCCGACGAGCCTTGGCCTGTTTAGGCTGATGTGTTTTAGGATTAAAGGTTGCGGGAATAACAGATATTTCTCTTTCTAGGACTGGCATGTCGGGCCTCCTGCTTTTCTATGCTGCTCCAGGGCTAGCTGGCGTGCTTCCTCTTTCATCTCCGGCGTCCAGCTCTCGGCTCGGGAGCGGTCTGCCCACTGTTTAACGGTTTCGTGGCCATCCTTGAAGCAGAACACCACCCGGTTGCCTTGCTCCGCTCTGATTGCCGTTAAATCACCAATAGGGACATCCACTGTCAGTTCTTCAAGCGTCGGCTCCGGGATCGCCTTGGACGGGCACATGTCCTTACCCAGGGTGTTGTATGTTTTGCAGATCCAGATCGGCCCGGCATGGGTGGTCTTTCGCCGGTATCTGTCTCCGCAACAGCCGCATACGATCAGGCCAGAAAACGGATAGGCTTTTCGCTTGGCGCGATCCGGCCGGTACTTTTCTTCCCTGCGGCGCGCCTCCTCCTGCACCGCTTCAAACATCTCCATACTGACGATCGGCTCATGCGCGCCTTTTACATGGAAGCGCGGGTATTCGCCCTTGTTGATCATCTTCTTTTTGGTGAGATGATTTTCGCGGAAGGTCTTCTGCAGGATCAGGTTCCCGGTGTAGGTGTAGTTGCGCAGGATCCGTTGCACACTGGCGATGTGCCAGGTCATCATGCCGAACCGCGTCGGCACACCCTCCCTGTTTAGCTCGTTCGCAATCGCCTGCACGCCCTTGCCTGAAAGGTACATTTCATAAATGCGTCGGACAGTCTCCGCTTCTTTCGGCTCGATCACATAATGATCCCCCTCAAAGCGGTATCCGAGGAGTGTGCGGTCGCAGGGGATCCCAGCCTCAAAGTTCTTCTTGACCCGCCATTTCTGGTTCTCGCTTGCTGACAGGCTCTCTTCCTGGGCGTAACTTGCCAAAATGCTGATCATGAGCTCGCCGTCAGAACTCATTGTGTGAATGTTCTGTTCCTCAAAAAAGACGTCCACCCCGGCGGCTTTGAGATCCCGGACGGTGTCTAACAGGGTCACCGTGTTGCGGGCAAAGCGCGAGATGGACTTGGTAATCACCATATTGATTTTTCCGGCGAAGCAGTCTTCCAGCAGACGTTGGAAATTCTCTCTGGTATCTTTTGTGCCGCTCTTGGCGTTGTCTGCGTACACACCGCAGAACTGCCAGCCGGGGTGGTTCTGGATCAGGTCGTTGTAGTAGCTGATCTGGGCGGACAGCGAGTGCAACATTTCATCCTTTGCGGTAGAGACGCGCGCGTATGCCGCCACCCGTGTCAGCCTGGCAGGCATCGCTCGAAAAACGACCTGCCTTACTTCTGTGTCCAATGTTCGGGCCTCCTTTGTATCAATTGGTGTTACCATATAGCCATAGAATTCGCAGAATATCAAGCAATTTCAGCAAAAATACTGTCCGGCGAAAGACCGTATTTTTTGGTCAGGATCCTGCAGGCTTTCTTATAGTCCGCCTGCGTAAGCACGCCCCGTTTCACCAGATTCTCCACCAGCGCCATGGACGTATGATAATACAGCAGGTTCTCTGGGCTGTACGGATCTGCGGGAGTTGGAGTAGCACTCCCTGCAGCAGTATTTTCTGTTTTTGTTTCCATAGCTCAAGAACTCCTTTCCGCAGTTTTGACAGACAAGCGGATAATATGCCCGCCGATTGACCTGGTCCAGGTGACTGTTCCACCAGGCCATGCGGCATGCGTCGTTGCAGAACTTCTTTTTCTTCTGCCGCTCCCGGGAATAGACGGGCTTTCCGCAGTTTGGGCAGGCCTGCACCAGATGCGACAGTGGGTGGCGCCGAATATAAGAGCGGACCGTGTTGACAGAGATGCCCAGGCGGGCGGCGATCTCCGACTGCGGGACATTCTCCAAACGCATGTTGTGAAGGGCGGCCTTCTGATGTGGATTCATACTTTTCCCCCTGTAAACGAAAGAAGGGCGGGAACCCCGCCCTTCAGAAAATGATGGTATAGATAAGGCCGCATACCCCATGCAGAGAAAATGCGGTGTGGTCTTGCGACCTTAACGTCAGCTGGTGATAAGAGCCCGCCAGGCATCCGTGCCGATTATCCCATCGACCCGGAGCTTTTTGAGGCTCTGGAAGCTCTTCACAGCTTTTTCCGTAGACGGGCCGAAGTCCCCGTCAGGGGTCTCCTTGCCAAGAAAGCGCCTCCCGCCGCAATAATAGCCCCTTGCGATGAGCAGGGTTTGGGCATTGCTGACTGCCGTGCCTTTATCCCCATTTCGAAGAAGCGGCAGGGTGACTTCGCAGGCACCGTCGTTGGGTGTCTCAACAGGCTCGGGAATTGGATCGGGCTCTTTCACCGGTACTTCGGTGGTCTCGCTGTAAAGCGGATGCCCATACCCGGCGATATACCCATTAGAGCGGCTATAGGTGTTTTTCTTCACCTGATCGGAGCTGTTGCCCTCGACCGTCACGATGAGGCTGTCGGTCACCTCGACCACAATGCCGGTGTGACCGATTTGACCGCCAGTCTGGAAGAAAACCTGATCGCCGACCTTGGGCGTTTTATCGTAGCGCCCTTTCTGCTGATAGTACTGTGCGGAGAAGATACAGCCGGCCCCGAGCGGCCCGGTCTGACACTGGATCCGCTGACCCTCGACCGCACCGTAAGCCATGAAGAAGCACCAATCCACGAATACGTCGCACCAGGCGTAGCCGTTCTTATTGCCATTATAATAGCCCGCGGCGGCAAGGTCGCGGGCATACTTGGTCCAGTTGGCGGCTCCTGCGTTGGCGGTCTTATCATCAAGCGCGGCATTTGTGGCTTTCTCCCGATAGCCGACCTCCGCCAGAGCAATGGCAACGATATCCGAAGCTTTACTCATCGCCTTCACCGTCCTTCTCTGCGCGGTCGTGCAGCTGCTCCAGAACGGCTTTCAGTTTCTCAGGGATGGGCAGGCCGAGGTGGGCGGCATTCTCCACCAGAGAGACGCCCTCGTTGGAAAGATAGAAGAAGATGACCGCGGTACGGAGCACGCCTACGGCGCCAAGCACCTGCACATCCAGCAGATGACCAACACCGACAAGAGCGAAGATCAGCACCTTGCGGAAGATGCCGCGGAATCCCACGCCGGACGAGAGCTTTTGATCCGCGATAGCGCACATGATGCCGGTGATGTAGTCGAGAACAACAAAAGCAAGCAGGGTGTAGAGCAGGCCGTCACAGCCACCGAGGAAGTAGCCGAGCCAGCCGCCGAGTGCAGTGAATGCAAGCTGAATAGTGTTCCAGAATTCTTTCATGATGTTTTCCTCCTTAGTTTCCGTAAATGATGCAGTAGTTGTATGTCCATCCGGCGCGCAGAGAGCGGTAGAGGTTAAAGCTGCCGTTGCTGTATGTCGGATAGCTGGTGGTTTGAGATGTGCTGTAGGATGTGGCATAGCAGACGCTCCTGGCATACACGGACTGAGCCGGACTTGCTGCCCAGCTCGCGTTGATCAGGCAGTTGGTCGTCTGGGAGACGCCGTTTTTATTTGCGAGGGAAATAATCAGACCAAGCGGAGTCCCCTTGCCCGTATCAGCAGGAAAAGAGCTCTGGGCGCTGCTTGGCGTGATCTGGCCTACTTCCACATCCGACCAAGGCGTTGGATCAAAGGAGCCTCCCTCGGGGTTCAGCGTGCCGACCAGACCGAGGATGTCCACGCCTGCCCGTATATTGGATGCCCGGAAATCTGAGTCGAGCGTGCTGATAAGGCTGGATGTGACCGGAGCCACCTCCACACTTGTCAGCTCACATCCCGCGTCCGGGGTTATCGTCTGCGTTGTAGCAGAAGGCGTCACATTGACCGTCTGCGCGGTTTTCGGGACTTCCGGAGCCTGCTCCGTGATATACACCGTCACAATGGAAGTCACAGTATTGCTGAACGCCGTGGCCGAGGTTGTCAGCATGATGATCCCGGTGTTGGCATTGTACTGCAGGCTGACGTCGGCATTGATGGAGCCGCCGAAAACAAGGCCGGAGGCGTAGAAGCCCAGATGCGTAAACTCCACAATGATCTGATCCAGCGTGATGTCCCGATAAATATCTGTTCTCTTACTGATATCGATCGTGACGGATGTGCCGGATACATATGTGCAGCTTATATTCGGGATCTTGACCAGGACTCCGGTCTGGCTCCCGGTCAGCGTGCCATTCACAACGGTACCGTCAGCCGCATGCGCACGATTACCCAGCAGCAGCGATTGTGGCGTTACGGTGTCCTCGGTCAGATCCACAAGCACGGTTGTGCCGTAAAAGACTTTATTGACCGCCATATCAGCCACCGATGGTCACGGTCACGCCTCCGGCAGCGTTGTCGCTCTCGGTGTAGGGGATCGCCGCCACCGTGACAGCTGACAGGTAATCATAGCCGGAGTCCGGCTGAACCGTCTGCGACGTGGTCCGCGGAGTGACGCTCTTGCTCTGGGCCGTGATCTCCTCGCCGCTGTAGGTGCCGGTGACGCCGAGGATCTCGACGCCGGACTTGATATTGCCTGCGACGATCTTCTCCGCTTCGGTATCTGCAATGCCGACCTTGCCCGAGCCGTCATGAAAGCCCATCGGGATCGTGTATTCGCCATTGACGGTATCGATCTCGCCGCTGACAGAGCCGTTATTCGGCATGGTGCCGGTGAGCTTGGTGCCGCGGGCATAAGCGGTCTTGCCCACAAGAATCTCTGCTACAGCGGCAGTACCATCCGTAGAGTCCACATCAAAAGCACAGGTGCCGGTGATGGGAGCGCCAGACTTATCATGGGCAGTGTAGCCCGACAAAACCTTGCCAGCCTCGACTGTATCGCCGGTCAGATCGATCAGCGTCCGGTTGCCGTAGATTACTTTGTTGATGTACTGGTTTGCCATAAATCAAATGCCTCCTATAATCGCGGTCGTGCCGCGCTGCATGTTTTCCACTTCGTGGTACGGGATAGCCGTGACGGTCACATCCCTGTTCATCCACCGATCCCTCGTCTGCAGGCATTGCTCCGCAACCTTGGGAATCACTTCATACTCGCCGGAGTACGGCTCGATGTCTCTCGGAGAAAAGGATTCAGAGAAATGAATATCAAAGCGGCTATCTTTTGAAAAACCCAGATCAAAGCTGAATTCTTTTTCCTTCAGTTCAACTTGTATCGTCATATCTCGCCATCCTTTAAGACCTCCTGCGCCGTAGTGGATATAACATTGGATGCGACAGCCGTCCCATCGGGCATGCGCGCTCGGAGCTGAATCTTTACAGCGCCGGGAGAAAAACAAAGTGTGTCTGCCTGAGAAAACAAAAGCCGGAACCCATCATCCGTAGGCTCCAGCTCATCTATTGTTTTTTCCAAGACGGTTTTCCCATTTTGCGCAAAGGTCAGATACACAGTGGAAAAATCCGAAAGCCTCACGCCCTCTGGCAGCGTAAAGGAATAGGTAGGTGTCGTGCCACGCCACATAGCGGTGCCGGACGCGGTGGTCACGCCGACTTCCGCGCCGCCGTTCTCGGCAAGAATGCCGACGGGCTTGCCGGTGCCGTCGCCGCTGAAGAAGGATTCCTCCTCCTTAGTGCCGATACGGCGGGCAAACTCGCGGGTGATGTAGCCCTCCATGTCAAAAGCGGAGTCATTCAGCAACTCCTCGGAGATCTTGATCATGGTGCCGAGCTTGTAGGCGCCGAGGGACAGCTGGCCGAAGGAATCGTCGCTCTCGGGATACAGACCTTCCTCATCGATCCAGCCCGCGGTGCCCTTGGACGCCACGACGGGGATCTTGCGGTCGCCGCTGTTGGAGTGAATGACGGTGGCAATGCGGCGGAAGAAGTTCTCTTCCTCCAGAGCCTCGATCAGGGTGCGCTCAAACTCGTCGGGGACCAGATAACCGCCCTCGGAATCGGTGCCGACCTGCAGTGCGTTGGTGACGCTGGGCAGAGGATACTTGGAGCGCAGCGCATTCCAGAAATTCTTCCGATACTCGTCAGACGCGCGGCCGGTCTTCATGTCGACCTTGGCGCCGTCGGGCTTGCTGGTCAGGGGTTCGGAGGTGGGAGCCTTCAGCTCACGCTCAAAGGCATCCAGCCGATCCTGGCGCTCGATCTCCTTGCCGAGGCTGACGATGTCCTGCTCCATGCGCTCATAGGTCTCGGTGTCCTCAGCGGTCAGGATGCCGTTCTTGTCGCGGTGGGAATCCAGAAAGGCCTTGGCCTGCTCCCAGATGCGGGCGCGCTGATTGCGCAGTTCGTTGGTAGTGCTCATTGTGTGCCCTCCTTAAGGCTTAATAAGATTGAGCCGCGCCATCAGTTCATCGACGGTGCGGCCGGGTGTGGTCTCCGGTTCCTCCGGAGCGGCCGGATTGGGCTCGGCTTTCACGGCAGGCCCGATCTTTGCGGTGATCTTGTTGAGCAGAGCGTTTTCCACGGCTCTGCCGGAGAAAGCGTAGGCGGGCACATCGACCGCCAGCTTCTCGTCGGTCAGGATGTCGTCGGCAAAACCGAGCTCAACGGCCTTGTTGGCGTTCATCCAGGTCTCGCTGTCCATGAGGTGAGACAGTTTCGCACGGGACAGACAGGTCTTGATCTCGTAGGCGTTGATGATGCTTTCTTTTACCTCGTCCAGCATCTCAATAGCCTTCTGCATATCCGTGTGGTCACCGAAAGCGACGGTCATGGGATTGTGGATCATCATGAGCGCTGTCGGCGCCATCAGGACCTGCGTACCGGCCATGGCGATAACGGACGCGGCAGAAGCAGCCACGCCGTCGATCTTGACCGTAACATTGCCTTTGTAGTCCATGAGCATGGAATAGATCTGGCTGGCGGCAATACAGTCGCCGCCGGGGCTGTTGATCCAGATGACGACATCTCCGTCTCCGGCAAAAAGCTCCTCGCGGAACATTGCCGGAGTAATGTCATCGTCAAACCAGCTTTCCTCGGCAATCGTGCCGTAGAGCTCAAGCACCCTAACCTCAGCCTCGTCTCCGTCCGCCTGGTTCTTCCACGTCCAGAACTTCTTCGTCTTTGGCTTCATCAGGATTGTTTTCCTCCTCTCCTGCAGATTCAGAATTGCTTTGTGCAAAAGCGCCCGCATGTTTGAGCGGGAGCATATTGCCGTTAATGAGATACAGGTCTCCGCCTTCCTCGGCCGGGATACGGTCAAGGTTCTCCAGTTCCCGGATATCATTGGCGGACATCCAGCCGCTCTGTCGGGCGGTTGCGTAACCGTTCATGCGGCTGGCATAGTCACCGCGGAGGAGACCTTCCAGATTGAACTTCACGAAATATGCGCGCTTTTCATCATCCGAGAGAAGGGAGCGTGCAATGGACTGCTCCCAGCGGACGACCCATGGGTCAAGTGTGTATTTCACGAACTCCAGACTCTGCTGCTCAATATTAGAAAAGCTCGACTTTTCCAAGTCGCCCACCATGTGAGGGGGGACGCGGAAAATTCGAGCTATCTCATTGATTTGAAATTTGCGGGTCTCCAAGAACTGCGCCTGCTCCGGGGAGATGGAGATGGGCGTGTATTTCATGCCCTCCTCCAGCACGGCGATCTTGCCGCTGTTGGCGCTGCCGCCGAACTGAGACTGCCATGCCTCTCGCACCCGGCTGGGGTCTTTGATCGTCCCCGGATGCTCCAGCACGCCGGAAGGAGCGGCGCCGTTAGCAAAGAACTTGGCCCCATACTCCTCTGTGGCGATGGCAAGGCCGATGGCGTTCTTAGCCATGGCGATGGGGCTGTATCCGACCAGCCCGTCAAAGCCGAGGCCAGGGATATGCAGCACATCCTTCGGGAGCAGGATCACACGCCCGTTTTCCGCCGTCTTTGCCTCTTCGGCTGAGCGGGTGTAGGTGTAATACAGCTGCCCGTTTTCGTCCCGGTCCACCGACATCTTGTTCGGCATAAGCGGATACAGGGCCATGACTTCGCCTTTTCCGTTGCGGATGATCTGGGCATAGGCGTTGCCCCACAGGAGCAGATGCGTCATGAGCGTCTCCCGGAAGACAAAGGAACTCATCTCCGGATTCGGCTCGTCATGCAGGAGCAGGTACAGCGGATGATCCGTTGCCTTTTCCTTGCCGCCGTCATCCTTGTACCGATAGAGATGGAGCGGGAGGCCAGCTACTGCTTCCGCCAGGATGCGGACGCAGCTGTAGACGGCAGTCATCTGCATGGCGGAGCGTTCGGTCACGGATTTGCCCGCCACCGAATTGCCCATGAAGAAAGCGTAGCTACTGCCTGCGGTTCTGTTCTGGGGCTTGTCTCTGGAGCGGAACAGGCCATCAAAAATGCTCATGTGGATTCTCCTCCTGTTGTTCTTGACTTAGCCGAACGGCATAGAGTATAATGGCGACGAAAAAAATTAGCCGAACGGCAAAGTGCAATCGTCAATGATGGCGATTTTGCCGAACGGCATAATGGGAGGCGTTCTTGTGATCACAGATGCGAAAGACTTCGGTGAAGCTCTGCGCCGACGCCGCAAAGAATTGGGATATACGCAGGCGTTTCTTTCCGAATTCAGCGGATTTAGCGTGACGTTTATCTCTGATCTGGAAAACGGAAAGAGCACCGCGGAACTGGGAAAAGCGATCTATTTAGCTAATCTGCTTGGCCTGGACTGCTCACTGACGCCGAGGAGCTGACCGATCACGGAGGCGGAGGTGCAGGCGCTGGCGGCAGAAGGCGCGACAAAGTCCGCGGAACTCGTCACTAAGTCTCATCTGTCGCTTACCGGCGCATCCGGCAAGGTCGGTTTGTACTACGATGCCAAGACAGGGGCGTGGTATCTGCCCCACGGAACAGCACCAAGCACTCACATCGTCAAGCAGAGCCATGTGCGGCTTGAGGCGATTGTTACCAACGAGAAGCTGTCGCTGATGACCGCCGCGCGCTGCGGACTCGACACGCCGGAGAGTTTTATCATCAACACCGGCAAGGGCGAGGAGCATGAAGTGCTTTTTGCCACGCAGCGATACGATAGGCTGTTTGAGCAGGATGGCAGAATTATCGACGGGATGCCGAAACCGTACCGCCTCCATCAGGAGGATTTTGCCCAGGCCATGGGCATCCCGGCCACGGCAAAGTATGAGAAAGAGCCGCGAGGATATCTGAAGGGCATGTTTGAAATCCTCAGAAGGTATTCCGCCGATCCTATCGCCGATCAGCTGAAGCTGTGGGATATCATCGTTTTTGACTATCTGATCGGCAACACCGACGCTCACATCAAAAACTTCTCTCTGCTGTATGGAAAGGATCTGAAACAGATCCGGCTTGCTCCGGCCTATGACATCGTGAGCACGGTCATTTACGAGCAGAGTACCAGGGACATGGCGTTCAGCATTGGCGGCGCGTTGTCCCTGGACGACCTGACCCGGGATTCTTTCCGGGAAGCGGCACGGGAGGTCGGCCTCGGCGAGAGAATGGCCATGCGTCGGTTTGACGCGATGGCCAGTCGATTCCGGGCAGCGCTTCATGGAGCCGCCGAAGATCTCCAGGCTGACGGATACCCTAAGGCTGCAGAGATCGAAGAAAGGATCCTGCAGACAGCCGGGATCAAAACCCTTCCCTAAAACCAGTCAGATAAAGAGCAGCCCTCGGCTGTCGTATACAGATTCGGCGGTGTCGTTGCCGCATCGGATAGCCCGGTCCAGGGCCATCACGGTGGCGACGGCGCCGTCTATTTTTTCCGTAGACTTTTCCTTGTCCGGCTTGATGTTCCCGGCTGGATCGGTGCGGATGTAGATGTTATCCATCATCCAGCGGAGCACGGGATGACCGCCATGGGCGATCCGTTTCTCCAGCACCAGCTTCATCAGTTCCTTCGTCGGCGGAGACATGTCCTTAAAGCCCTGCCCAAAGGGAACGACCGTAAAGCCCATGCCCTCCAGGTTCTGCACCATCTGTACCGCGCCCCAGCGGTCGAACGCGATCTCGCGGATGTTGAAGCGTTCGCCCAGGCGCTCTATAAACTGCTCTACATACCCATAATGGACGACATTACCCTCTGTGGTCAGCAGGATGCCTTGCCGTTCCCACAGGTCATAGGGGACATGATCTCTACGAACGCGGAGGTCTATGTTGTCTTCCGGGATCCAGAAGAATGGAAAAACAATATACTTATCTTCATCATCTATCGGGGGAAAGACCAGAACGAACGCCGTGATGTCCGTTGTGGAAGAAAGGTCGAGCCCGCCGTAACAGACGCGGCCTTCCAGATCATCTTCATTCACGGGAAAAGCGCATGCATCCCACTTGTCCATCGGCATCCAGCGGACGGACTGCTTCACCCACTGATTGAGCCTCAGCTGGCGGAAGCTGTTCTCTTCGCCCGGGTTCTGCTTCGCGGACTCGCAGGCCGCCTTCACCTTGTCGATGCCGACCGTGATGCCCAGCGACGGATTGGCTTTTTTCCACACCTTCGGATCCGTCCAGTCCTCATCCTCCGCGGCGCCGTAGATGACCGAGTAAAAGGTCGGATCGATCTTTCTGCCTGCTTGAATGTCCAGGGCCTTCTGATGCACCTCGTAGCAGATGCTGTTGGTGTCGTTCCCGGCCGTGGTGATCAGGAAGTAGAGCGGCTGCATGCGCGCGTCGCCGGAACCCTGGAGCATGACGTCAAAGAGCTTACGGTTGGGCTGGGTGTGCAGCTCGTCGAAGATGACGCCGTGGGTATTGAAGCCGTGCTTGTTCGCTACGTCCGCCGACAGCACCTGGTAGGAACTGTTGGTGGGCAGGAACGTGATCTTCTTCTGTGATTCCAGGATCTTCACCCGCTTGGAGAGCGCCGGTGAAAACCGCACCATGTCCACAGCCACGTCAAAGACGATCTTTGCCTGATTTCGGTCGGCGGCGCAGCCGTACACCTCGGCGCGCTCCTCACCATCGCCACAGAGAAGAAGCAGGGCTACCGCGGCCGCAAGCTCGGATTTGCCCTGCTTCTTGGGTATTTCAATGTAGGCGGTGTTGAACTGCCGGTATCCGTTTTCCTTGATCGTTCCAAAGAGATCGCGGATGATCTGCTCCTGCCAGTCGATCAGCTCAAAAGGTTTTCCGGCCCAGGTGCCCTTTGTATGACACAGGCACTCAATAAAGTTGACGGCATAGTCCGCGGCGTCTTTATCATAATGGCTGCCTTTCGCCATGAACCTTGTAGGCTTGTATCGCTTCAGCTTCCGCATGGCCATGCAGTTTCCTCCAATAAGAAAAGCCGCGGCCTTGCGGCTACGACCTTGCGTGTGTATTTGTTTATTCTCAGTGCGCCATGGTCCAGGCAATCGCGTGGCCGTTATCGGCGAACATTTCATCGCTGACCGCCGCCAGCCTGATCTCACCCTCACAGGTGTGATCGTTGGTGGTATACTCGTAGACCGCGCCGAACCAGCAGTTGGCGTTGCGGCCGCTGTAGTAATACCCGGCGAGGAGAACCCGGTCTCCGAAGTTCAGCGTCGTGCTCCATGCGCAGGCGAGGTTCTCAGGGGTGCTGGTCTCCGGCAGCCTGTAGGTCTTGGCTTTTTTCATGGTGTTTGCCCTCCGTTCAAGCGTGATGTCCCTTTCGGTATGGACATATTCGCTCTGAATCGGAGATATATCAAGAGAATTGTGAGCCATAATGTACACAAAGATTCTCGCGATGGGCTGGTGTATTTTTACCCGCCGCGGCCATGCAGGATCGAGAGAATCTTGTCCTGCTCTTCGGCGCTGATGCCGATGCTCTCAAGCGCCTGCCGCGTCCCACAGTCGGGGCAGATCAGGGTCTCGTTGTCCGTCCTGGACAGCGCCGGCGGCTCGGCGTAGGTCTTCCCGCAGAGCGGGCAGACGCAGATCTGTCTTATTTCACTCTTCATTTTCAACCGCCTCCACACATTTGTCATAGGCGTCCAGCAGGATGTTCTCATCAAAACCGAAGGTGTTATAACCCTGCAGACAGGTACGCATGTAGTAATTGGACGGGACGCCGATGGGCCTGTCTTCGTGCATAATGTAAACGAACGCGTCCACCGTGCGGTGCTTGCCGGAGCGTATGCCCCTGTAGCGCACCTTCATTTCCCGTTTGTAGTAGAAGGTCGGGAACCCTTCATAATGATCGAGCGCGGCCTCGTCCGTTTCCGTTACCGCCCAGACCGTGACGGGAACTTTGCCACCTTCACGCTCCTCAATGGTGAGGTAGGAGCCGGTCTTGCTCCCCTTGAACAGGAGCTCCCAGCCGTCCAGCTCCGCCGTGCCGAGAACCGAGGCATACGGGCAGCGCATCTGCATCTGCTGGACATTGAGGTTGCTGCCGTAAGCGATGTAGTACCTCTTTTTCGTATCGCGCACCCTGCCGAAATCAAAACAGTATCTGCTTGCCATATTTGCACACATCCTTTCCGGGGACATACCCCTTCTACCACCGAAAGCCCGCTGTTCAGCGGGTTCGGGGGCCTCTGGGCGGCGTCCTTCAGGCGGCGGCTCTGCCGTGCCGGAAGGCTGTGTCTCCGTCAAGGTTGCGGGTCAGGAAGTCTCTCGCGGTGGCGAACTCCTCGCCGATGAAGCCGAGCCGGAGGAGCCAGGTGCGCATCGCGTATTTGGGGTTCTCGTTCTGCTGGGGCTTGGGGCTTGCGGTCCTGACGTCCTTCGCCAGCTGGCTGAGCGCGAGGCAAAGCTGAATGTAGCTCTTCAGCTGTCCGGCGTGGATGCCGTTCTGCCGGTTGCCGTCCGGGGCGTCGAACTGGAAAAGGCGGAACTCAATGGTGCCCTTGGTGAAGGTGGCGTGCAGGTTGAGCATGTGGTAGCGGCTGTCGTTGTAATGCTGATCCCTGCCGTAGTTGGCTCCGTTGCCTCTGTACCAGACGTCCGCGAGGGCCGCCATCGTGGTGGGCTTCCTGCGGTTGAGTTCGCGGAGGAAGTCGGGGTCGACCGTCCGACAGTAGCGGTTCATGCGGCCGCGGTCGAGGCGCAGGGCGTCGGCCAGGAGGCTTTCGTGGCTTGCCATGATGTTGGCGAGGTTCCGCAGGGTCTGAGGCGTGTGGCCGTTGGCTCCGATGTGGATGTGGACTCCGCAGCCGCGGGTCGCGTCGCTCTTTGCGCCGGCCTTGCGGAGGCGGCGGCAAAGCTCCTGCAGGGTCTCTATGTCCTCGTAGCGGAGGATCGGGGTGACCAGCTCTGCCTTTTCGCTGTCCGGGCCGCTGATGCTGACGTCCCGCTGGAATTTCCACTCTCTGCCCTGGGCGTCCCATGCGCTCCAGGTGTAGTACCCGTTGCGGCGGGCGGTGTCTTCCCAGCGGCCGGTGCCGAAGAACTCGGCGGCGAGCTTCGCGGCGGCCTGGCGGGTGATGCTGTTCATTTCCACCTCAACCCCAATGGTCTGCTTCTTCATTTCGCTGATCTGGCGCTCGGTCTTGTTTGTCATGGTCTTGTCCTCCGTTTTCCGGGGCTGTCCGCTCCCTTTTGGTAGTGTATTAATCACTCTAAAAGGGAGATATAGCAAGACAATTCGGAGCCATGATCTGCACAAAGATACACGCCGTGTATTGTGTGCATTATGTGCGGTTTACTCCTGGTCGCGCATGACCTCCAGCATCAGGGTTATACCGAAGATGACCCCTTTTCGGTAAAACGCGCGACGGTATTCATCCGTCAGAGCCAGACGGCTATTTAGGAACGCCTCCCAATCCGCCTTCTGTTCTGGCGTGAGTGCTTTTTCCATTTTCTCCTCTATGGCGAAGGAAACCTTCTGTGCCGTTTGAAAAGCGTCGGAGCTGGGAATCGGATCCTCCGCGGGACGGATGTTGCCAGAGAACAGTTCATCGATAATGTCTATTCTCATTACTTGATCCTCCGGCAAAGGTCCTGCCCAAAGGCAATTCCCAGACTGGAGCCGGTGCTCCACGAGACATGGATCGTGCCGATGTCGTCCACGCCGATCACTTTGCCGTGGGTGCCGATAGGCGGTGCCTGCTGATCGTCCATTCGCAATAGCTCCACTTCACAGCCTACCGGGTATTCTCGGCGGATGCTCTCAACCGTTTCTCTGGAAGGGAATCTCATGCCTGCGCCTCCTTTGCCGCGTCGCGCTTTGCCTTCTGGGCCGCGCTGAAAGCGTCCGCTTTCTCTTTGTTGGGGAAGGCTGCGCTGCCGGAGAGGTTCTTCAGCAGGAGTTTCCGCTGTTCCTTGCTCTCCGCGCCGATGAAGCCAAGCCGCAGGAGGAACCCGCGGAAGGCGTACTTCTCGCTCTCCACATCCTTTTCGGTAGCGGTGACGCGCTTGGCGTCCTTCGCCATTTTGCAAAGGTTGGCGAGGAAAGCGGTGTAGGCGCCGGTCTCTTCCGGGCTGGGCAGCGTGTCCCACCAGGGGAAGCAGACCGCCTCGTTCTTCATCTGGACCGTGAGCCGGTCAGCGCCGAGCGCCTTCTTGATCAGGGCGGCTTTGCTGTCGATCAGCTTCGTCAGCCGGTCGAGGCTGTCCGGGTCGAAGCCCTCAAGAGGCAGGAGAACCTGCAGACCTGTGTCGGGGATCTCGGTGGGCTCCTCGGCTGCGCTCTCGGTTTCGGGTACTTCCGCGACGAAGCCGTCGATCAGAAGCGCGGCGATGAGGTTTTCGATCACCTCGCTGTCGGCGCGGTCGTCGAAGCTGACGCGGCCGGCCTTGTCGATGTGGAAGAAGTCCACCTGGTAGGCGCAGGAGGGAACGCCAAGGTACTTCGCCTCCGCTCCCGTGAAGTCGCTGATGGCTTTGACCAGGCGCTTGCGCTCGGGGCCAGTCACGTTGTAGTCAAGGGTGAAAGTGTTCTGGGTCATGGCAGGAAACCTCCGTATGTAATTCCGCGGGCGGCGCCCTTCGGTAGTGTATTCATCACTCTGTGAAGGACATAAAGCAAGTTAATTCGCGGCCGCAGCCCGTAGAAAACGGGAGGAGATATCAGCCCTCTGTCTGGTGACAGTACACAATGCCCGCCAGCACAAACCATACGCATGGGAGCGCCACGCCGTTGCCCCAGAGGCGGTAGGCGGCGCTGTCCAGGTACGGATCTTTCAGCCATTTCACGATCTGGGCGCGGGTCTTGGGCGTCTTCGCCCCGGAGATCACACGGCGGTGCGTCTCAAAGACCTCCGTCCAGAAAGCGATGTCCTCATCGGTCGGCTCGGCGGTTTCCAGCCCGGAGCACCACCAGTCGGGAAAGCCCTGGAGTCTGGCGCACTCGGTCGGGATGAGACGGCGCACGATGTAATACGGCTCGGCGCTCACCACGGGAGGCTCCTTGTACTCGGAAGCCACCAGCGTGTCCACGGCGGGATGATCGGAGAACTTGGTCACATGAGAATTCTTGGAAGCGTGGTAGACGGCCGCGACGCCCTGCTGGTCGGCGGTGTTGAGCGTGAACGCCACATCCTCACCGATGCCGGAGCCCTGCGGACCGTTCTCGTCCTTGCGTCCGATCATGTTGCCCTGCAGGGAGTACGCCTTTTCCACAACGCACACGCCGCCCTGGTTGCAGCCGGGATGCCCGCCGCTCTGGTCGAGTGTCCGCGCT
>JAGAFT010000041.1 GCA_017627975.1 Oscillospiraceae bacterium | reverse complement strand
TCAAATTCTTTTCCTTGGCAATCCTTCTGTCGAGATCCTTCAGCGTTTCCTTCGTAATCTTCATGCTCGTTGCTCCTTTGGTGTTTTCCCTTGCGGTACTGTATATATCACTCTAAACGGAGGTAATAGCAACTCTTTTCGACTTCATATAATGAACAAATATCCGCCCCCTGCTTTGTTATATTTACCACGACCAAAAGAGCCGTATCCGGCTCCTCTGGATGCCGGGGATCAGGCCTCCCCGGTCAGGATGAAATGCGCATATTCCTTTGGATGTTCCTCTAAGAAAATCACCAGTTCAAAGTAATCCCGCTCAAAGGCCATCCGCTGCACCACCGGCAGGTCGAACATGTTGGTCTCGCCTGTGGCACGGATCTCAAGGATCTGTTCCTTCACTCTCTCAGGCATCCGGATCACCTACCTTCGCCACCCGGTCTTCCCCGTAGACCACATTCAGGCCCGATCCGTTGTCCCACTTCATGAGGAGACTCCCGGTATCATCGACCCCGAGTACCGTTCCTTTGGTGCCGACCGGCGGGGCCTGTGGGTCGTCCATGAAGGCAAGCTCCACCCGGGTGCCTGCCGGGTACATACGGTGGATGCGCTCCACCGTCTCTTTATTCGGAAATCTCATCACTCTCGCCCTCCTGTGCCGCGTCTTCCGTCTCCGGAGCCTCTGTTTCCGGCTGGGCTGCCTTTGCGGCAGCTTTCTTTTCCTTCAGCTTTGCGTAGAATGCATCGGCGTCCGCCTGATTCTTAAAGGCGGCATGGCCGGAAAGGTGCTCCATCAGTATCGCCCGCGTGGCCTTGTGATCGCCGCCGATGAAGCCCAGTCGCAGGAGGAAGGTGCGGAAGGTGTATTTTTCGCTTTCCGTCGGGCGCTCGGTCGCGGTCACCCGCCGTGCTTCCTTCGCCATCCCCCCGAGGGCGGCAAGGAAAGCGCTGTAGGCTGTGATCTGCTCCGGCGTCGGCATCTCATTCCACCAGGGGAAGGAAACCTTCTCGTCATCCGTTTCGATCTCAAGGCTGTCTGCCTGCAGGGCCTTTTTGATCAGCGTCTGCTTCGATGCGACCAGGGCTTTCAGGTTGGCCAGCGCATTCTCTGTGAAATCCGCTCTCGGAAGGGAAATGGTTAGCCCCTCGATCGGTTCATCTTCCGAGGAATCCTCGGCAGTTGTTCCTGTGGTCTCTTCTGTTCCTTCCGTCTGAGGATCCTCCGCCGCCTGTGCAGTAAAGCCTGCTGCGGCAAGGGCCGCCGTGATCTTTCCGATCAGCTCAGCTTCCGTGCGGGCATCCCAGAGGAGCTCGCCGGTCTTCGTGACCTTCATGTTGTCGATCACGTAGGCACATTCGGGCATCCTTGTGTAGACCGCCTGCATGCCTGCCTCCCGGCTGATGATCGCTACCATCTGCTTCCTGTCCTCACCCGTTACATTGTAGTTCGCTTTCATAGTGTACCTCCTTGTTTTTCCGGGCCTTGCGGCCTGTTTTCTTTTGGTAGTGTATTAATCACTCTGAAGCGAACGAATAGCAAGTCAATTCTGCAGATATTTGTAGACAATTTCGCGGGGCAGAAATTGTGCATTCAGGCAGAAGAAAACGCCTCACAAACCGAAAGGTCTGCAAAGCGTCTGCACCGTTTTTC